>CAYQAF010000165.1:0-5320 GCA_964415375.1 uncultured Alcaligenaceae bacterium | reverse complement strand
CGACTTCATCGACGACAAGGCCGGCAAGCCGGTGGGCATCCACAAGTTCATCGGCAAGCGACCCGTCGCCGCGTTCGGCAATTCCGATGGCGACTTCGAGATGCTCGAATGGACGACATCCGCCCCGGGCGCCCGGCTCGGGCTCATCGTCCATCACGACGACGAGGCGCGCGAGTATGCCTACGACCGCAAGAGCCCGATCGGCAAGCTCGACCGCGGCCTCGACGAGGCGGGCAGGCGCGGCTGGCTCGTGGTCAGCATGAAGAACGACTGGCGGACGGTGTACGCGCCTCCGCGCTGACCGGCGCCCGTTTCGACCAACCACACGTCACGCCGGACGGCGATTCCCTTTGATGAGCATCGACCCGAGCCAGCGTATGCCGCGCGCCGCCCCCGGAGACGAAGACGGTTCTGTCGTCGATCGCAGCACGATGCTCTCGGAGCAGCGTACCGCGCTCTCGATCGAGCGCAGCTTCCTTGCCTTCGAGCGGACGCTGATGGCCTGGCTGCGGACGTCGCTGTCGATGATCGGCTTCGGCTTCACGCTCGCGAAGTTCTTCGCGTACCTGGAAGAGCACAAGGGCGGCGCGGTGGTCGGGCGGCTCGGGCGGACCTGGGCGTCGGATACCGTCGGACTCGCGATGATCGCGATCGGCACGGTGGCGCTGGTGATCGCCGTCGTGCAGCACAAGCGGCGCGTCGACGCGCTGCGCGGGATGGGACTGGTGCCACAGTGGAACCTGGCGATGGCGGTAGCCTCGCTCGTCGCGGTACTGGGTGTGTTCGCGTTTGTCTCCCTCGTATTGGTGGGTTGACTCGGCACAAGGCCCGCGATGGAACTGGCGCATGCCTCGCTCGTCGCGGCGATCGTCCTCGCACTCGTCTACGCGCTCCGCGGCGGTGCCGGCGCAGCCGCGCGTACCGAGCGCTTCTGGTCGCGGCGCCGCTCGATCTCGGCCGCTGCGGGGGTGTCCGTCGCCTACGTGTTCGTCGACGTGCTGCCGGAGCTCGCCGCGCACAACCAAGCGATCGTCGAGTCGGCCGGGGCGGCGGAGCCGCTGTTCGCGGAGGAGCGCGTGTACATCCTGGCGCTCGCCTCGTTCGTCGTTCTCTATGGTGTCGAGCACATCGTCCTGGCTGCGCACGGCAAGCGCGCGGAGAACGTCCAAGATGGTGTCCACGAGGGCGCGCGCGACGCGATCTACTGGCTCCACGTCGGCGGATTCGCGGCGTACAGCGCCCTGATCGGCTACCTGCTGGTCGAGCGGGCGGAGCGCGGCCTTGCGGCGCTCGTCGTCTACACGCTGGCCATGGCGATTCACTTCCTGATCGTCAATCACGCGCTCGCCGAGGAGCACGGTGGCGCCTACCGGCGCGGTGGCCACTGGTGGCTGGCCGCGAGCGTCGTCGCCGGCTGGGTCGTCGGCACGATGCTGCCGCTCTCCGAGGTCACGCTCGCGCGCCTCTTCGCGGTACTGGCCGGCGGCATCGTGATCACCAGCCTCAGGTCCGAGCTTCCCGACGAGAGGCACGGGCGCTTCTGGCCGTTCGTGCTCGGCGCGGCGCTGTTCGCGGCGCTGCTCCTTGCGACGACATGAGCGCCGGTTGCGACGTCCACCGTACAACTCCCGCCCGAGCCAGCCCATGGAACCTGCGCAACTGATCAAGCTGGCGTTGACGGCCAGCATCCCGCTCCTCGTGTTCGCACTGGGCCTGCGCGCCACCTTCGCCGAAACGACGACGCTGTTCCGCGAGTTGTTCCGCCCGCCCAATCGCCTGCTGCGGGCGCTGCTCGCCATCTACGTCATCGTCCCCGTCGCCACGGTCGCGCTCGCGCTGCTGGGCGACCTGTCGCGGCCGGTGAAGGTAGCGCTGCTCGCAATGGCGGTCGCGCCCATACCGCCCATCCTGCCGGGAAAGCAGCTCAAGTTCGGCGGCGAGAAGAGCTACGTGTTCGGGCTGCTGGTCGCCGTGTCACTCGTCGCCATCGTGCTGGTGCCGCTCGGCGTCGACGTGCTGGGGCGCGTCTTCGGTCGCGAGTCGCGCTTTTCCCCGATCGAGGTGGCGCGGCTCATCGGCATGACGATCCTGGCACCGCTCGTCGTCGGGCTCATGTTGCGCCATGCCGCGCCGCGGCTCGCGCAGGCCGCGGCGCCGTGGGCGTCGCGCATCGGGAACGTGCTGCTCGTCGTCGGACTGGTGCCGGTGCTGATCAAGGTCTGGCCGACGGTCGCCGCGCTGGTCGGGGACGGGTCCGTGCTCGCGATTGCGGCCCTGGTTGTCGTCGCGATCGTGGCCGGCCACGCATTGGGCGGCCCGCATCCCGACGAGCGCGCGACGCTCGCGCTTGCCTCGGCGATGCGTCACCCCGGCATCGCCGCCGCGATCGCCAGCCTGAACATTCCCGACGAGCCGCGCGTGCCGGCGGCGATCATTCTCTACCTGCTCGTCGCGACGGTGGGTACGTCGCTCTACGGCACCTGGAGCAGGCGGCGGCTGCCTGCCGGACCGTGACCACCCGCCGCTCTTGCCGAAAACTCCACCCTATGCCCAAGAACCACATGACCCGGACGGCGGGATCGTCGTCGACGTGCGGCCCCGCCACGACGTTGCTGCCTGTGTTTCGGACCGCGCTGGCCGGTTTCGCGGTGACGGCGCTGACCTTGCCGCCGGCCCATGCCCAGAGCAGCGCCGATCTCGCCAAGCAGCTGGCGAACCCCATCGCCGCGCTGATCAGCGTCCCGTTCCAGTTGAACTACGACGGCAACATCGGCCCCGTCGAGGACGGTTCGCGCTGGCAGCTCAACTTCCAGCCGGTCGTGCCGATGACGCTCAACGCGGACTGGAACGTGATCTCGCGCACGATCCTGCCGGCGATCGAGCAGCAGGACATCGTCCCGGGTGCTGGCAGCCAGTTCGGGCTCGGCGACACCGTGCAGAGCTTCTTCTTCTCGCCGAAGCAGCCGACCGCGAACGGCGTGATCTGGGGCGTGGGACCGGTGCTGCTGCTGCCCACCGGCACCGACGATCTGCTGAGCGCGGAGAAGTGGGGACTCGGACCTACCGGCGTCGCGCTGAAGCAGGACGGGCCGTGGACCTACGGCTTCCTGTTCAACCACATCTGGTCGGTGGCCGGCACCGGTTCGCGTGCCGACATCAGCACGACGTTCCTGCAGCCGTTCCTGTCGTACACGACGCCGGATGCATGGACGTTCACGCTGCAGACCGAGACCACCTACGACTGGGAGCGGGAGCAGTGGACGGTGCCCGTCAACGCGCTGGTGAGCAAGGTGGTGAAGTTCGGCGACCAGCTGGCGAGCCTCGGCGCCGGCGTGCGCTACTGGGCCGACGGCCCGCAGTCGGCGCCACATGGCTGGGGCGTGCGCCTGGTCGCGACGCTGCTGTTCCCGAAGTAGGGCTTGCCGGTCGGCCGCCGTTGTGGTGGCGCGGGATCGGTCACGCCGGGGGGGGCCGGCATGCGTGTGCTGCATCGAAACGACAATCGGCAGGCATTGGACATCCTCGATGCCGGGCGTCATCATTGCAAATTGCGCTCGATGCGGTTCATGCCCGCACTCGGTCCGGTGTGGTCGGCGTGACACCACCCGCGACCGGGCTCCAGACCGTTCCAGACGGCGACAACCTTCGGGGAAACTCGTGCACACCTCACTCATGAAATCGCTGCGACGCTTCCTGGTCGCGGTCGCGCTGGCGCTGCCGGTGCTGGCGTCGGCGCAGAGCGCCGACAAGCCCTTCACCAACGAGCAGCTCGACCAGATGCTCGCGCAGATCGCGCTCTATCCGGACGCGCTGCTGTCGCAGGTGCTGATGGCCTCGACCTATCCGGACGAATTCCAGCAGGCGGCCGCGTGGTCGAAGGCCAATCCCGACGCCAAGGGCGACGATGCGGTCAAGATGGTCGAGAGCAAGGACTGGGATCCCTCGGTCGCCTCACTTGTCGCCTTTCCCGAGGTGGTGGTCACGCTCGGCGAGAAGGCCGACTACGTGAAGAACCTCGGCGACGCGTTCCTCGCGCAGCCCGAGGATGTGATGAACTCGGTGCAGCGCCTGCGCGCGGCCGCGCAGAAGGCCGGCAACCTCGCGTCGAACGAGCAGATCAAGGTCACGGTCGATCCCACGCCGCCGTTGCAGCAGGCTGCGACGCCGCCGGCGACGACCACCGTCGTGCAGGCCCCGCCGGTGACGCAGACGATCATCATCGAGCCGGCGCAGCCGCAAGTCGTCTACGTTCCCCAGTACAACCCGACCGTGGTCTACGGGACGTGGTGGTGGCCGTCGTACCCGCCCTACTACTACCCCGCGCCGCCCGGATACTGGTGGTCGCCCGTGGGCGGCGCCGTCGCGCGGGGGATCGCCTGGGGCACCGGGTTTGCCGTCGGCAACGCGCTCTGGGGCGGCGCCAACTGGGGTCGCGGCGACGTCGACATCAACGTCAACCGCTACAACAACATCAACGTCAACAAGCGCATCGAAGGCAACGTCAACCGGTCGAACTGGAGCCACAACACCGAACACCGCAAGACGTCCTACCGCGGCGGCGAGGGGCAGCGCCAGAACCTGCAGAACAAGGCGGCGTCGACCAACCGCGAGCAGTATCGCGGCAAGGAGGGTGGGGCGAGCCGTGACGCGAGCCGCGAACGCGCGCAGCAGACCATGCAGCAGCGTGGCGTGGATCCGGGCTCAGGCTCGGCCCGGGAACGTGCGCAGAACGTGGATCGCAGCCAGGTGGATCGCGGCTCGGCGCAGCAGCGGGCGCAGAGCGTCGACCGCGGCGCGGCGCAGCAGCGGGCGCAGAGCGTCGACCGCGACGCGGCGCAGCAGCGAGCACAGTCGGTCTCGCGCGACAACGCGATGCGCGGCGTCGACAGCTCGCAGGCGCGGGCGCAGCAGGCCCGGGGTGCATCGAGCAATGCATCCGCACAGCGTGCGTCGAGTGGCGGCGCACGCGCCTCCAGTTACGGCGGCGGCGGCGGTGGCGGCGGTGCGCGCGCCGGTGGTGGTGGCGGTGGCGGCGGTGCGCGCGCCGGTGGCGGTGGCGGTGGCGGACGTGGTCGATAACGGGAGCGCGTGGACATGAAGACCAAGACCCTGAAGACCAGACACAACGGTCCGGCCGCCGCGCGAGGGCGGACGCAGGCAGTGGTCTCGGCAGCGGTCCGCGGGACAGGCGCATCCGAGCGTGAGGACCCCGATGGACCTCAGCGGCAGGAGTCCCCGGAGCTGTGGGGCCTCCTGACCAGTATCGACATCTACGACTGCAATCCCGCCGAGAAGATAACCCTGACCCGCGAGCTGGCCG
>CAYQAF010000164.1:0-5355 GCA_964415375.1 uncultured Alcaligenaceae bacterium | reverse complement strand
AGTCCGCCGAGCAGTCCGGTGACGACGAACAGGCGCCACTCCGGCGCGAGATCGGTGCGCGCGATGAAGAACGCGATCGCAATCCCGACCAGGTATCCGCCTACGAGGTTGGCGGCGAGCGTGCCGAGCGGGTATTGCGGCACGCGGGGATTGAGCCAGGCCGACAGGCCCCAGCGCAGCCATGCGCCCAACGCGGCTCCCGCTCCGACGGCGACGAACTGACCGATCATGCCGCGCGATTCTACGCGCAGGCGAGCGCGTGATGCCTACGGGCGCAGGAACCAGACGTTGGCGATGCGTCCGCCGACCACCTCGTAGGTGGCGATCGCGTCGAATGCTCCTTCCGGCACGCCGCTGACGTGCTCCCAGTCGACGACGAAGCGGTCGAGGACGATGCGCCGCTGGATCGTCGCCTGCAGCGCCGGGGCGCGGGTGAAGCGCTCGCGATAGCGACGGCGCAATGCCTCGATCCCGGACTCCGTGAGCACGTTCGGCGGCCGCCACAGCTTCGCGTCCTCGGCGTAGCACGCGAGGAAGCCGTCGAGATCGCGGCGATTGTAGGCGTCGACCTGCCGCTGCACCACCTCTTCCGCTTCCGTCATCTGCCCTCCCCCCTAGCGTACGAACTGATCGACGTATGTCTCGCCGAGCCCCACGCTCGCGTAGTGCCGACGGCACATCTCGATTTTCGACCACACGTCCTCGTAGCCCACCTGCGTGCCGGCCTCGTCGAGATAGATCATCGCGCCGAGAATATTGAAGAACGTGATCATCTCGGCGCAGTCCTCCGGCACCGTGAGCGTGTGGATCTCGCCCGGCGGCTCGTAGACGAAGCTCCCCTCTTCGGCGGTCCAGGGATGCTCGAGGTACTTCCAGCGTCCCTTGATCACGTAGCCCACGACCGCCATCGGGTGGCGATGGCGGTGCAGCACGCCGCTCTTGCGCACGCGCAGCAGGTTGCACCAGCCTCCCGTGACCGTGTTGAGGAGCAGCGGGCGGAACCAGACGTCCTGCGCCTGCGGGACCCAGACGCGCTCGTCATCGGGGACTGCGCCGACCGCGATCTCCGGCTGGATGCCGTGCACGGGAATCACCTGCGGGGCCACCGGTCCTGTTCCCCGCGTGGCGCTACGAGATCGAGAAGCCGCCGTCGACGGCCAGCACCGCGCCGGTGACGAACGCCGCGGCCGGCGAGACCAGGAACGTGATCGCCGCCGCGACCTCGGCGGGTTGTCCCCATCGCGCGAGCGGCGTGCGGGCAAGGATCGGCGCGCTGCGCACCGGATCGCTCCACACCGGCTGGGTGAGCGGGGTCTGGATCCACCCGGGTGCGACGGCGTTGACGCGGATGCCCTCGGCGGCGTAGGCGCAGGCCAGCGAGCGCGTGAGCTGGATCACCCCGCCCTTGCTCGACGCGTAGCCCGGCGCGTGCGGCGCGCCGAAGAACGAGTACATCGAGCCGATGTTGACGATCGCGCCCTTGCCCGCGGCGAGCTTCGGCCGCGCGTGGGCGCAGCAGCGCGCGACGCCGGTCAGGTTGATCGCGATCGTCTGCTCGAACTCGGCGGGGTCGTGCTCGACGCCGCGGCGGATCGTGCCGGCGCAGTTGACCAGCACGTCGAGCCGCGGCAGGTTGGCGATCAGCGCGCGCACGCCGGCGTCGTCGCGCACGTCGAGGGGCAGTGCGTCGCGCGCGGTGAATCCCGGCGCGGCGCGCGCCGCGTCGCACTCGGCCTGGGTCGCACCGGTGACGGTCACCACGGCGCCCACCGCGGCGAGCGCCTCCGCGACCGCCGCACCGATGCCGCTCGTGCCGCCGGTCACGAGCGCGACGCGCCCGGCAAGAACGTCGCTGCAAAACGTCGAGGACATGCAAATGCTCCTTTCCTAACGCACCACGCGCGCGCCCTTGGACTTCATCACCGCCTCGACCTCGGCGGTACGCACCATCGACGTGTCGCCGGGGGTCGTCATCGCCAGCGCGCCGTGCGCGGTGCCGTAGTCGACCGCCGCCTGCGGCCCCTTGCCTTCCAGGAAGGCGTACGCGAGCCCGGAGGCGAAGCCATCGCCGCCGCCGACGCGGTCGTAGATCTCGAGGTTCTCGCGCACCGCCGACTGGTAGAAGGCGCCGCCCGCCCACACGATCGCCGACCAGTCGTTGAAGCTCGCGGTCTTGGCGTTGCGCAGCGTCGTCGCCGCTACCTTGAAGTTCGGGAACTGCTTGGTCGCGGTGACGATCATCTTCTTGAAGTTCGCGGGATCGATCTCCGAGATGTGCTCGTCGAGCCCCTCGACTTCGAAGCCCAGGCACGCCGTGAAATCTTCCTCGTTGCCGAGCATGACGTCCACGTACTTGGCGATATTGCGGTTGACCCGCTGCGCGGCCTCCTTGCCACCCTGGCTCTTCCATAGCGAGGCGCGGTAGTTCAGATCGTAGGAGACGATCGTGCCGTACTTGCGCGCGACCTCGACCGCCTCGATCACCGCCTCCGAGGTGCCCTTGTCGAGCGCCGCGAAGATGCCGCCGGTGTGGAACCAGCGCACGCCCTCCTCGCCGAACAGCTTCTCCCAGTTGAACTCGCCGGGCTTGATCTGCGAGGCGGCCGAGTGGCCGCGGTCGGAGCTGCCGAGCGCCGCGCGGATGCCGAAGCCCTTCTCGGTGAAGTTGAGGCCGACGCGCGTGTTGCGGCCGATGCCGTCGTGCTCGCGCCACTTGACGTGCGACATGTCGACGCCGCCCTGCATGATCAGGTCCTCGACCAGCCAGCCGACGTCGTTGTTCGGCAGTGCAGTGACCACCGCGGCGCGCTTGCCCCAGCACTTGCGCATCGCGCGCGCGACGTTGTACTCGCCGCCGCCCTCCCACACCTGGAAGCTGCGTGCATTGCGCACGCGGCCGAAGCCGGGGTCGAGGCGCAGCATCACCTCGCCGAAGGCCACGCAGTCCCACTTCGTCTCGGCGACGGTCCTGATCTTGAGGATGTTGTCGGTCATGGCATTCACTTTCCGCGGATCTTGCGAATGATGGCGATGCAGTCGCGGACGTTCGCCTCGATGCCGGCGTAGTCCTGCTTGTCGAGCAGCGCCTTGGTGATGAGGTTCGATCCCATGCCGACGCATGCCACGCCGGCCTTGAACCAGGCGGTGAGCGACTTCTCGTCGTACTCGACGCCGCCGGTGGGCATGATGCGCGTCCACGGGCACGGTCCCAGCATCGACTTCACGAAGTCCGGACCGCCGACCGAGCCGCCCGGGAAGACCTTGACGATCTCGCAGCCCAGTTCCTCGGCGAAGCCGATCTCGGACGCCGATCCGCAGCCCGGGCTGTAGGGGATCTTGCGGCGGTTGCAGACCTTCGCGACGTCCGGATTGAGCAACGGGCCGACGACGAACTTCGCGCCGTTGGCGATGAAGATTCCCGCGGTCGGCGCATCGACGATCGAGCCGACGCCCATGATCACCGACGGGTCGGCCTTGGCGAAGTGGCGGGTCACGTCGAGGAAGACGCTCGCCGCGAAGTCGCCGCGGTTGGTGAATTCGACGCACTTTGCCCCGCCGTTGGCGCAGGCCTGGATCACCTTCTTGCAGACCTCGACATCCGGGTGATAGAAGACTGGAATCACGCCCTGGTCCATCATCTGGATCAGGACGGCCATGCGGTCCTTGGCAGCCATCAGTGTCTCCTTGTTCGGTGGCAGCGGGCACGGGGCACGATGTCCCGGACGCCATGCTGCGAGGTGATTGGGTTTCGTGGATCCTGCGCCGCGGTCATGGCGGCGTGCCTTCGCCTCGTGCGGGCAGCGCGCGGCACGCGGCGGCGAGTGCGTTTGCGGCCGCCGCCACCTCGGCCGCACTGGACCCGGGCCGGTAGAGTCCCGATCCCGTCCCGAAGCCGCTCGCCCCAGCGGCCCAGTAGGCCGCGAGACTGTCCGGACCGATGCCGCCGACGGGGAAGAGCAGCGTCGACTTCGGCAGTACGGCACGCCACGCCTTCAGCACCCCCGGCGGCAGCGCCTCGGCAGGGAACATCTTGAGACCATCGGCGCCGGCGCGCAGCGCCGCGAAGGCCTCGGTCGGCGTGGCCACGCCGGGCAGGCATGCGAGTCCGTGTGCCTTCGCCGCGCCGATCACCGCCGCATCCGCATGGGGCATCACGACGAGGCGCCCGCCGGCGTCGCGCACGCGCGCGGCGTCGGCCTCGTCGACCACCGTACCGGCACCGACGAGGCAGGAATCCCCCCAGCGCCGCGCGAGCTCGGCAATGCTGTCGAACGGCCGCGGCGAGTTGAGCGGGACCTCGAGAATCCGGAAGCCCGCCTCGACCAGGACGTCGCCGATCGCGGGGATCTCGTCGCGGGTGATGCCACGAAGCACGGCGACGAGCGGAAGCGGTGCGAGATACGGTGCGACGGGGTTGCTCACGGTCGTAGCGTCAGTGGATCAGGTTCGCGAGCCGCGCGACGCGCGCGATGCCGCGCACGGCCGCATCGCCGGGGCCGGCCTCCGCATCGATGTCAGCCTGCGCCAGCGCCTGGCGGTAACGTGCGACGAGGGCGTCGCCCCCGATCACGCGGACGCGCGCCGCGTCGAGCCCGCGTCGGTTCGCCCAGGTACGCGCGCTGCGGATCTCGCGGCCGATCAGCAGCCCCGACAGCCAGTCGGGCACCTCGACCGGGGCGAGCTCGCCGGTGAGCGCGAGCGTACGTGCACCGAAGATCAGGTGCCCGAGGCCGCCGCCTGCCAGGCCTCGCGCGACACCACGCGAGAATGCCGGTCCCGGCACGTCCGGCGTGTGCGCTGCGTCCGCAAGCCGGCCGAGCAGGCTGTGCGCGAGCAGCACCGCGTACAGCTCGCCCGTCATGTGCGTCTCGAACTCGACGATGCGTCCGCGCGCGACGTGGACCCATTTGCTGTGTGTCCCCGGCAGCACCGCGAGCAGGTCGCGCTCGTCGTCGCGGACCGCGCCGAAGACCTGCGTCTCCTCGCCGCGGATCACGTCGGGGACCCCGGCCTCGTCGCGGACGATGACACCGGGAATGACCGCGAGCTCCCCGCCCGGCGTGCGCGACATCGCCGCGGCAACCGCGGCGGCGCCGGCGGGACAGGTCACGTAGGGCGCTTCGACCCAGCCCTGGCGACTGCCGATCATGCCCGACGCGACGCGTGGCACCGGTAAGGCCGTCCAGTCGCCGAGGAGCCGTGCGAGCGCCCCGCCGAAGTCGCCGTCGCGGATCGCACCGACACCCACCGGCGCCGCCCGCTCGGCGACAACGCGCCCGTCGGTGTCGACGATATAGGCAAGCGCGTGCGATGTGCCCCAGTCGCTCGCGACCAGCGCCGCCTATCCGAACCACA
>CAYQAF010000163.1:0-5379 GCA_964415375.1 uncultured Alcaligenaceae bacterium | reverse complement strand
CGACCGGCGTCCAGCCGGTGAAGGCGACCACCGCGCCCGCGACGATCGCCGCGATCGAGCCGAGGATGTCGCCGAACACGTGCAGCAGCGCGCCGCGTGCGTTGAGGTTGCCATGCGCGTGCGACAGCCGCCAGGCGACGAACAGGTTGACCGCGAGTCCGGCGATCGCCACCGCCATCACGACCTCCCCCGCCACCGGGACCGGCCGCAGCAGGCGATCGACTGCCTCGACCGCGATGAACACCACCAGCGCGAGCATTGCGAGTGCGTTGACGAACGCCGAGAGCACCTCCGCCCGCGCGTAGCCGTACGAAGCCCGCGCCGAGGGCGGCCGGCGGGACACGTAGTGTGCAACCAGCGCCACGACGAACGACGCCGCGTCCGTCGCCATGTGACCGGCATCCGAGATCAGGGCGAGAGAACCGGCGTAGATGCCCGCCCCCGCTTCGACCAGCGCGAAACCTGCGGTGAGGACGAGCCCGGTCAGCAGCGCCCGCCACACGACGTTGCCGTCCCCGTGCGGCCGGTGCGAGTGCGGGTGGTGGTCGTCGTGGGGCATGCTGGATCTGCTTCACCGCGCCAAGGACGTACCGCAGGACGCCCGTGAATATACGACAGGCACGTCGGTCCGGTCGCGGCCACGCGCCCCGCCGCGGTCATCCGGGGGGCGGTGCCCGGAACCGGATCGGGCTGGCCTGCGGCGGATGCCAGGCGTGCTTGTCGGCGTAGAACGCGCGGATCGCGGCGAGATCATGTTCCACGTCGCCCTGAAGGTCGAGCCATGCGCCGATGCCGACGCGACACGTCGCGCGGTCGATGAAGGCGAGGCCCACCGGCACGCGCGCGGTGAGCGCGAGGCGGTAGAAGCCGCTCTTCCAGTGCTCGGTGCGGCGCCGGGTGCCCTCGGGCGTGATCACCAGCGCGAAGTCGTCGTGGGTCGCGAACATCGCCGCGACCTGGTCGACGAAGCCCGCGGCGTCGCCGCGGTCCACCGGAATGCCCCCCCAGCGCGCGAACCAGCGCCCGAGCGGCGTCTCGAACAGCGTGTGCTTGCCGATCCAGCGGAAGTCGATGCCGGTCGCCCACTTGACGAGCAGGCCCGCCGGGAAATCCCAGTTCGACGTGTGCGGATAGAAGACCACGACGCACTGGCGCGGCACCGGCTGCGAGAGCACGACGCGCCAGCCGAATAACCGCAGCAGTGCGAACGCCAAGCGCGGACGCAGCCCCTTGCCGAGCGGCCGTTCGAGCACGGGGTCGGTGGAGGGCCTGAGGCTCGTGTCGGTCAAGTCGGCGGCGCGAACGCGCGAACAGGGTGCGCAAACGGCAATGACGTCCCGGAAAGTCTAGCAGCCCGACGGCGTCCATCCCCGCAGCGCGCGGTGCCGAGGCTAGAATGCCCGCGTGGACACGAACCTCGCCGAGCGGATCGACGCCGTCCTGCCGCAGACGCAGTGCACGCGCTGCGGCTACGACGGGTGCCGCCCGTACGCCGACGCGGTCGCGGCGCGCGCGGCGGACATCAACCGCTGTCCGCCGGGCGGAGCGACCGCCATGGTCGCGCTTGCCGCGATCACCGGCCGCGCGGCCACGCCCATCGCCGCCGACTGCGGGACGTTCACCGGCTACCGCACCGCACGCATCGACGAGTTGTACTGCATCGGCTGCACGCTGTGCATCGATGCCTGCCCGGTCGATGCGATCCTCGGCGGACCGAAGCAGATGCACGTCGTGCTCCCGCACCTCTGCAGCGGCTGCGAGCTCTGCGTCGCGCCCTGCCCGGTCGACTGCATCGCGATGTACCCCGCCGAGCGCGAGTGGAGCACCGCCGATGCCGTGGCGGCGCGGTCCCGACACCGCGCACGCCGCGAGCGGCTCGTCCGCGGCGAGCGCATCGCCGACCGGGGCGCGACGGTTCCGACCCTCGACGCGGCCGCGACGCGCGCGGCGACGGTCGCCGCCGCGATGGAACGAGCGCGCGCTCGACGCGCCGACGCGCCGACGCGCGCCACCTGACGATGGCCAACGCATGCACGCACGCCGCATCGCTGCGCTCTTCGCGGGCGCATTGCTCATGAGTGCCCCCGCACGCGGCGCCGATTTTTCGGCGCAACTCGATAGGCGGTGGGACTACGCAAAGCCGGAGGTCTCCGAGGCACGCTTTCGCGAGGCCCTGCGGCAGTATCCGGCAGGCTCGCGGGAAGCGCTCGAGATTGCGACACAGGTCGCCCGCGCGCAAGGCCTGCAACGCAAGTTCGACGCGGCGCACACCACCCTCGACAAGATCGAGGCCGAGCTCGTGCGGGTCGACGCGCGCGTGCGCATCCGCGGCTTGCTCGAGCGTGGACGCCTGTTCAATGCCTCGGGATCGCCCGCCAAGGCGGTGCCGCTGTTCCGCCAGGCCGCCGAGGTCGCAACCCGCGCGGGTCGGCCGGGCGACGCGTTCTACGAGGTCGACGCGCTGCACATGCTCGGCATCGCCGCCCCCCTGCCCGAGCGGCTCGACTGGAACCTGCGCGCACTCGAGGTGGCCGAGCGCTCGACGGACGCGCGCGCCCGCGGCTGGCGCGCGTCGCTGTACCACAACATCGGCTGGTCGTACTTCGACCGCGGCGAGCACGCCAGTGCCCTCGGCTATTGGGAGAAGTCGCTGGCCGTGCGGGAGGCGTCCGGCGACCAGCAGCGCACGCGCGTCGCGCGCTGGACGGTGGCGCGTGGGTATCGTGCGCTCGGACGCCTCGACGACGCCGAGCGGATGCAACGCGACCTCGCCGAGGACAACCGCGCCGCGGGCGAGGAGGACGGCTACGTCTACGAGGAACTGGCCGAGCTCCGGATCGCACGCGGCGATGCCGCGGGCGCGGCGCCGCTGGCGGCGAAGGCCTACGCGCTGCTCCGCGAGGACGCCTGGCTCGCCGCGACCGAGCCCGCGCGCCTCGAGCGGCTCGCGAAGATCGGTGCGGGCGAGGTGCCGGCCCCGCCCCCGCCCCCGCCGAAGTCGCGATGACGCCGCAGACGCGGCGCGCAATCTTCGAACGACTCGCGCGCGCGAACCCACACCCGACGACCGAGCTCGACTACACGAGCCCGTTCGAACTGCTGGTCGCGGTCGTGCTGTCCGCGCAGGCCACGGACAAGGGCGTCAACAAGGTCACGGAGAAACTGTTCCGGGTCGCGAACACGCCCGCCGCGATCGCCGGTCTCGGCGTCGAGGGACTGATTCCCTATGTGAGCTCCATCGGGCTCTACCGCAACAAGGCGAAGCACCTGGTCGCCGCGTCCGAGATCATCGAGACGCGTGAGGCGCTCGAACGCCTGCCGGGCGTGGGTCGCAAGACGGCGAACGTCGTGCTCAACACCGCGTTCGGGCAGCCGACGATCGCGGTCGACACGCACATCTTCCGGGTCGCCAACCGCACGGGCCTCGCGCCCGGCAAGGACGTGCTGGCGGTCGAGCGCGGCCTCGAGGCAGGCGTGCCGGAGGAATTCCGCGGCAACGCGCACCACTGGCTGATCCTGCACGGCCGCTACGTGTGCGTGGCCCGCGCACCGCAGTGCGCTAGCTGTACGCTGCGCGACCTGTGCGAGTACCCGCAGAAGACCGTGGCTGCGGCGCCCTCGCCGAAGTCACCGACCGGCGCTGGCGCCACGGCAGCCGGGCCGGGCGGAACGAGGCGGGGCCGCGCCCCCGCCTCGCCCGCCAAGGCGACGGCGACGAAGCCTTTGCCCAAGGCTCCGGCGCGAGCGCGCGGCGTACAGCCGATGGCTAAGACGGCGCGCGCCGGCGCGCGCCGCGGCCGCGCACGCTGATGTTCACGCCGTCACGCGACGAGGCGCGGCGCTTCCTCGCCGGCGCATGGGCGAAGTTCGGCGCCGGGCAGCCGTTGTCGGGTATCGAGCAGCGCGTGGTCGAGATCGTCGCGCTGCACCCGGAGTACCACGGCCTGCTCGCGCAGGTGGACCGTCACGTCGACCGCGACTGGACCCCCGAAGCGGGGAGCACGAACCCGTTCCTGCACTTGTCGCTCCACCTTGCCGTGGCCGAGCAGCTCGCAATCGACCAGCCGCCGGGCATCCGCGGCGAATACGAGCGAATCCTCAGGGCGAGAGGCGATGCCCACGCCGCGTTGCACGACGTGCTGGAATGCCTCGGGGAGACGGTCTGGCAGGCGCAGCGGACTGGCGGCGGGCCGGACGGCGCGCTCTACCTCGAGTGCCTGCGCCGCAAGGGGTGAGCGCCACCCCTCGTGCAGGTCAGTAGCGCGCCGAGACCGCGCGCGGCTGCGATGCGTAGTGCGCCGCGAGGTTGGCGATGTCCTGCCTCGTGAGCGTACCGGCGAAGCCCGCCATGATGGCGTTCTTGCGCACGCCGGACTTGTAGTCGCGCAGCGCCTTGGCGAGGTAGTCCTCGTACTGGCCGCCGAGCTTCGGGTAGTCGGGCGTCGGACTGTTGCCATCCATGCCGTGACACGCGGCGCAGACTTCCTTGGCCTTGGCCGCGCCGGCCGCCGGATCGCGGGCTTCGGCCGGGGTGGCAAGGACGGCAATTGCCGCGACGGCGAGCGTCGTGATGAGGGTCTTCATGTCACTTCCCCGCGGTGGCGGTGGCTGGCGCCGCGTAGTACGCCGCGAGGTCGGCCATGTCCTGATCCGAGAGCGACGCCGCGATGCCGCGCATCGACGGATGGTTGCGCTCGCCGCTCTTGTAGGCCTGCAGCGCCTTGACGAAGTAAGCGGCGTGCTGGCCGGCGATCCGCGGCACGTGATAGACCTCGGGGAAGGCGGTTCTCCAACCCTCGATGCCGTGGCAGCCCTGGCACATCTGCACCTTCTCGCGGCCGCGGTTGGCGTCGCCTGCCGGCGCCTGCGCGAGCGCGCCGCCTGCGCAGGCGAGCGCCGCCAGCGCAGCAATCGTCGTCACTGTGTTCATGGGGGTCCGGATCCTGGTTCGTGTGGCGGCGCGGGAGAGATTCCCGGCGTCGCCCGGAACGAAAAGCCCCGCGATTCTAGGGGCGTCGCGGAGGCGGGTCAAACGGCAAGCTGCACGAACGCGCCGGGAAAGCGTCGCGAGGAGGTCGACCCGACTGCCGCTTCAGCGTTGCAAGTGCTTCAGCTTGCCCGGCACGCCCTTCCATTCGTCGGCATCGGCGGGCGCCGGCTTGCGCTCGATGATCGGCTTCCACTGCTTGGCGAGCTCGGCATTGAGGGCGATGAAGGGCTGCTGGTCCGCCGGCACGTCGTCCTCGGCGAAGATCGCCTCGACCGGGCATTCGGCCACGCACAGCGTGCAGTCGATGCACTCGTCGGGATCGATGACCAGGAAATTCGGCCCCTCGCGGAAGCAGTCCACCGGGCAGACGTCGACGCAGTCGGTGTACT
>CAYQAF010000162.1:0-5385 GCA_964415375.1 uncultured Alcaligenaceae bacterium | reverse complement strand
CTGGGCGCTCCTTGCTGGCGCGCTGCCCGACAGCGATCCGGACTGGCTCGGCGCGTTCTCGCGCGGCCTGTTCGCGCTTGCACAGTCCCACGGCGTCGACCTGGTCGGCGGCGACACGACGCGGGGTCCGCGCAACCTGTGCCTCACGATCGCCGGCGAGGTGCCCGTCGGCCAGGCGATCCGCCGCGCCGGGGCTCGGCCGGGTGACGACGTCTGGGTGTCGGGCGAGCTGGGT
Source organism: uncultured Alcaligenaceae bacterium (assembly GCA_964415375.1). Taxonomy (GTDB): domain Bacteria; phylum Pseudomonadota; class Gammaproteobacteria; order Burkholderiales; family Casimicrobiaceae; genus VBCG01. The sequence continues at coordinate 5,150 of CAYQAF010000162.1, read as the reverse complement.
GGGGCGATGCTCGCATTGGCGGCGATTGAGGGCCGGACGACACTCGCCCCCGACGACCTCGAGCCCCTCGTCCGCCGGCTGGAGCGGCCGGAGCCGCGCGTTGCGCTGGGCATTGCGCTGCGCGGCACGGCGAGCGCGATGCTGGACGTCTCGGACGGCCTCGCCGGCGACCTGCGCCACATCCTCGACGCATCGGCCGTCGGGGCGCGCGTCCACCTCGAACGCATTCCCTGTGCACCCGCGCTCGCCGCGCGGCTCCGCGGACCCGAGCGCGAGCTCGCGCTGGCGTGCCTGCTCGCCGGCGGCGACGACTACGAGCTGCTGTTCACCGCCCGCAATGTCGCGCGCGGGCGCGTCGCGGCGATCGGGCAGGAGGTCGGGGTGCCGCTGACCCGCATCGGCAAGGTCACGCCGCCCGGGACGGGGCTCGTCGTGCGCGGCGAAAGCGGCGATGCGCTGGCCGTGCTGCCGCGTGCCTTCGACCACTTCGCGGCGCCGACGGCGGAGCAGGGCGGGCGGGCGTGAGCGCTTTGACACGGACGCCTGTCGGTCGATGAGCGCGCCTCCGCTCACCTTCAAGTTTTTCACCGCGCATCCAGCGCACATGATCGCGCTGGGGTTCGGCTCCGGCATGTCGCCGTGGGCGCCCGGTACTGTCGGGACGCTGTTCGCGCTCCCGCTCGGCGACTGGTTGCGGCTGCAAACCACCGACGTCGGCTATCTGCTGGTCGTGGCGCTGTTCGTGCTGGGCGGCGCGTGGGCGGCCGACCGCACCGGCCGCGACCTCGGGGTCGCCGATCACGGCGGCATCGTGATCGACGAAATCGCAGCGATGCTGCTCATGCTGTTCTTCACCGGGACGGACCTCGCGAGGATCGCCCTCGCGTTCCTGCTGTTCCGGCTCTTCGACATCCTGAAGCCGCCGCCGATCCGCGCGCTCGACGCGCGCATCAAGAACGGCATCGGCGTGATGGTCGACGACCTGGTCGCCGCGGCCATGGCATTGGTCGTGTTCGCGGTGATCCAGCGCGTCACAGGGTGGCCGGCGTGAGCGCGATGGATCCGCGCCGCATCGAGGAGATCGGTCTCAACAACCTGCAGTCGCGCCGACAGCTCCTCTACGACGGCTGGCTCGTGTTCCTGTCGCCCGGCCGCGCCAAGCGGGCGCGCAGCGTCAGCGCGTTCTACGGCTCGACGCTGCCGCTGGTCGAGAAGATCGGGCGCTGCGAGGCGCTCTATGCGCGCCACGGGCTGCCGGCGTTGTTCCGCATCACGCCGTTCGTGCATCCGGCGAGCCTCGACGCCACCCTCGCGGCGCGCGGCTACGTCGAGTTCGAGCCCACGCTGGTGATGACCACCTCGCTCGAGATGCCGCCGGAGCGCCCGCACCTCGCCGACCTCGAGATGACCGCGCCGCTGCCGGAGACGTTTGTGGACGTGGTCGGGTCGATGCGCGGCTCACCGCCATCGCAGCGCGCCGCGCACCTCGAGCGGATCGCGCAGTCGCCGCACGACATCCGGCCGGTTGTCGCGTATCGGGAGGGCCGCCCGGTGGCGTCGGGGGTGTTGTCCGTCGAGGGCGACGTCGCGGGACTGTTCGACATCGTCACCGAGCCCGCGCTGCGTGGCCAGGGCATCGGCTCCGAGGTCGTGGGGACGCTCCTCGCCCGGGCCTGGGAGCGCGGCGCGCGCACCGCGTTCCTGCAGGTGGGCGAGCAGAACGCACCGGCAGTCTCGATCTACCGGCGCTTCGGGTTCGACACGCGCTACCGCTATCACTACCGGGCGCGTCCCGACGAGTGCTCGTGACGACCGCGATGCCACCGGACGAGCCTGCGCACGCGCTTGCCGCCGAACTGGGCCGTGCGCTGCTCGCGCGCGGGTGGCGCGTCACGGTCGCCGAGTCGTGCACCGGGGGCTTGCTCGCCGGGGCGATCACGTCCGTCGCCGGCAGCTCGGACTGGTTCGATGTCGGTTTCGTCACCTACTCGAACGGCGCGAAGATCGCGCTGCTCGGCGTGCCCGGGTCGGTGCTCGACGCGTACGGTGCCGTGTCGGAGGAGACCGCGCGCGCCATGGCCGAGGGCGCGCTCGCGAAGAGCGGCGCGGACGTTGCCGCCGCCGTGACCGGGATCGCCGGGCCGTCGGGCGGCACGCCGGCGAAGCCTGTCGGCACCGTGTGCTTCGCGTGGGCCCCGAAGGGCGGGGCGGTCGCGGCGACGACGCGCCACCTTGCCGGCGATCGAGCAGGCGTGCGCGCGGCGAGCGTGACGTTCGCGCTCGAGGGGCTGCTCCAGCGCGCGCGCGACCGCTGACACGGTCCGGCCGGGCGGCCGGAGTGGTGTGCTGCCCCTCGAACCGGTCGGTCCGGTGATCCTGGACCACGTCGACGGTCCGGGCAAGGGTGGCTCATTTGTTGAGCCTGCGGGCGCGTAGCCTGCGTCTCGTGCGGTGGCGCCATCAGCCGTGCGGCCTAGGCCCAAGGATGTCTTGCGTCGAACGATCGTTCTATGACAAGATTCCCCCTGACCTGAGCCACGCACTGGACCGGCACCGCGACCCGCCGACAGCCTCGACGCAACGAGCCCCAGAACCTTCGCCCCGGCACCTCTCGACCGCGCTTCGGGCGACAATTCGGAGTTTTCCACGATGCCCCTCGACCACACCGCCATGGACGACCAGAAGACCAAGGCCCTCGCCGCCGCGCTCGCGCAGATCGAAAAGCAGTTCGGCAAGGGCTCGATCATGAAGATGGGCGAGTCCCAGGTGCAGAACGACCTGCAGGTCGTCTCCACCGGCTCGCTCGGCCTCGACATCGCGCTCGGCGTCGGCGGCCTGCCGCGCGGGCGCGTCGTCGAGATCTACGGCCCCGAGTCGTCGGGCAAGACCACGCTCTCCCTGCAGGTGGTCGCCGAGGTGCAGAAGGCGGGCGGCACCGCGGCCTACATCGACGCCGAGAACGCGCTCGACCCGGTCTACGCCGGCAAGCTGGGTGTCAACGTCGGCGAGCTCCTGATCTCCCAGCCCGACACCGGCGAGCAGGCACTCGAGATCGCCGACATGCTGGTGCGCTCGGGTGGCGTCGACATCATCGTCATCGACTCGGTGGCGGCGCTCGTGCCCAAGGCCGAGATCGAAGGCGAGATGGGCGACCAGCTCCCCGGCCTGCAGGCGCGGCTGATGAGCCAGGCACTGCGCAAGCTCACCGCCAACATCAAGCGCGCCAACGTGCTGGTGGTCTTCATCAACCAGATCCGCATGAAGATCGGCGTGATGTTCGGCAACCCCGAGACCACCACCGGCGGCAACGCGCTCAAGTTCTACGCATCGGTGCGCCTCGACATCCGCCGCATCGGCGCGATCAAGAAGGGCGACGAGGTCATCGGCAACGAGACCCGTGTCAAGGTCGTCAAGAACAAGGTCGCGCCGCCGTTCCGCGAGGCGCTGTTCGACATCCTCTACGGCGAGGGCATCTCCCGCGAGGGCGAGATCCTCGAGCTCGGCGTCACCCATCGCATCGTCGAGAAGTCCGGCGCGTGGTACGCGTACAAGGGCGAGAAGATCGGCCAAGGCAAGGACAACGCCCGCGAGTTCCTGAAGGAGCACCCGGAGGCCGCGCAGGAGATCGAGGCGAAGATCCGCGAGACCGTCGGCGTGCCGGTGCCAGGCAACCTGCGCGCGCGGGGCGAGCCGCCGTCCGAAGACTGATCGCGCGCCTCACCCGGCTGAAGCCTGTCCGCGCCGCACGGCCGGGTACACCTTCTCCTGTCGTGAATGCCGCACGCGCCTGCATCGAGCGGGCGCGTGCGTTTTTTTCGGGTGTCGCCGGATGTGCCGGCTTGAGCAGTTCGGCGCTCGGCGTGCCCCCGGCTATGCTTCGACCCTATGAATGAATCGTCGCGCCGCAAGGAGCGCCCGCCGCGCACGCTGAAGCAGCGTGCAGTCGGCATGCTTGCGCGCCGCGAGTACTCGCGCGCGGAGCTCGCTGCGCGGCTCACCGCGACCGGCGCGTTGCGAAGCGAGATCGATCCTGTGCTCGACGAGCTCGAGCGCGCGGGCTACCTGTCCGATGCCCGCTTCGCCTCGGCGGTCGTGCGTCAGAAGTCCGGCGGCTATTCGAAGCGCGCGATTGCCCACGCGCTGCGCGAGAAGGGTGTCGCCGCGCCTGCGGCGAAGGAGGCGCTCGCCGCGCTCGATGGCGCGGACGAGCTCGCGCAGGCGCTGGCGCTGTGGCAGCGGCGCTTCGGCAAGGCGCCGGCGGACGTGCGCCAGAAGGCCCGGCAGGTACGCTTTCTCGTGTCGCGCGGCTATGCGACGAACGTCGTGTTCAGGGTGCTGCGGGCAGCCGGGGCCCCGGTCGACGACGCTTGACCTCTCGCGGGGGTCGGACGACCTTGCCGTGGTCCGCGCGGTTCGGGTCTGCGGGGTACGGTCCCGCGCGCGCATCGCGTAAAATCATGTTTTTTCACCGCTTTGGCCCGGCCCGCCGCCGTTCCGCGAACCCGCGCGCCCTGGAATCCGCATGACCGCCAACGAGATTCGCCGCCAGTTCATCGACTACTTCGTTGCGAAGGGGCACGCGCACGTCGCGTCGTCGTCGCTCGTGCCGGCCAACGACCCGACGCTGCTGTTCGTGAACTCGGGGATGGTGCAGTTCAAGGACGTGTTCCTCGGCCTCGAGAAGCGTTCGTACCAGCGTGCGACCACGTCGCAGCGCAGCGTTCGCGCCGGCGGCAAGCACAACGACCTCGAGAACGTGGGCTACACCGCGCGCCACCACACGTTCTTCGAGATGCTCGGCAACTTCAGCTTCGGCGACTACTTCAAGCGCGACGCGATCCGTTACGCGTGGGAACTGCTGACCGACGTCTACAAGCTGCCCAAGGAACGGCTCTGGACCACGGTCTACATCGAGGACGACGAGGCCTACGACATCTGGACAAAGGAAATCGGCGTGCCACCCGAGCGGTGCGTGCGTATCGGCGACAACAAGGGCGCGAAATACGCCTCCGACAACTTCTGGCAGATGGCCGACACCGGGCCCTGCGGACCGTGCTCCGAGATCTTCTACGACCACGGCCCGCAGGTGTGGGGAGGCCCGCCGGGATCGCCCGAGGCCGATGGCGACCGCTATATCGAGATCTGGAACC
>CAYQAF010000161.1:0-5395 GCA_964415375.1 uncultured Alcaligenaceae bacterium | reverse complement strand
CTCCTCGGCGAGGAAGGCCTCGAGCTCGCCGCGCAGCTCCTCGAACAGGCCGAGGTCGTCGGAGAACCGGTCGAGCACCGCGTGGACGATGCCTTCGACCTTGCGGTAGAGCGGATCGTCCTGGCCCATGACCGGCGACCAGCCGAGCCCCGCATGTGCGAGCTCGTTCACCAAGAGCCGCGCCGGGTGGCTCTTCTTGGCGAAGAACGCACCGTCCAGCATCGCGGCCTTGAGCACCGGGATCTGCAGGCGGGCGAGCAGGGCCTTGATGCCGTCGGGAAGATCCTTGGTGTCGAAGACGAAGTCGAACAGCATCGCGACCATCTCGATCGTCATCGATTCGAGCTGGTTCGCCTTCTGGCCGAGCGGCGACTCCTGCAGGTCGCGCAGAACGTTGTGCAGGCCGGCCGGAATGCCGGAGAACGGGACCGCCGCGCCGCCGACCTCGAAGTCGCTCTGCCCGGCCTGGAGCCGGGTCAGGCCCTCGTGCAGGTCGACGGTGCTGATGATCGGCGCCGCGGGCACGTAACCCGAGGGCGTGGGCGCCATTGTCGGAAACGTCCGGCTGGCCGACGCACCGCCGCCCGGCGCCTGGATCTGCGGGAAGTCGAGGTTCCCGCCCTCGGACGCCGCGTACGAGGGTGCGCCTCCCGGTGCCGCCGCGGGCATCCCCGGCATCGACGGCGGCATCGGTTGCCCGCGCGGCGGCGCGCCGCCCGCGAACATGCGCTGGAACAGCGCCATCACGTCGACTTCGGCATTCGGCACCGGTGCTTCCGGCCGGCGCGTCTCCTGGCGAGCGTCGTGGGGCGCGCGATCGCCCCGGCCTGCGGCGTTGATCGCACGCATCGCGCCCGGCACCACGTGCAGTTCCGTGAGGCGCTTGTTGAGGTCGGCGTAGATCGCGCTGACGTCGGCGAGTCCGACCTGGTTCATCTCCTTCAGCACCTGCAGCTTGATGCGCGGGTCGGTCTTGACTTCGCGCAGCGCGTCCGCGAACGCGTCGACGATCGTCGCCGGCGCGAGCGGGTTGCCGTCGGTCTCGAGGTCGGGACGCTCCATCAGGTGGCCGACGCCACGGTTCAGGAGCGCCAGTTCCTCGTAGCAGGCGTTCTCGATCACCCGCTTCAGGTTGCCGGTGATCACCGACTCGTCCATCGTCGTGATCTCGACGAGCGTCAGGTCGGAGAGGTCCGCCTTCGAGAAGTCGGGCTTGTTGCGCTGGTCCTCGCCGGACAACCGCTCGTCGATGCGGCGGCGCAAGCGCTTCTCGAAGTCGGCCAGCAACGCCGGCCGCTGCGCCCGCATGACGTCGCGGGCGTCAATGAGCAGCTGCTGCTCCTCGCGGACGTCGGTGCGGCCCGCGCGGTCCATCAGCACGTCGCCGACCTTGTCGAGAATGGCCGAGAACGCACCCTGCATGCGCTTCACGGTCAGGTCCCGGCACTCGTCCAGGATCTTGTGCGCTTCACGCGGGGTCGGGCGGCGGGCAGCGGCGGTCGTGGGGGTCGCGTTCACGCGGAGAGTGGGGCACGGCGTCGCGCGGCGCGCCAACAGCGAGTTGGGCGCCGCGTCAACGCGTTAGCGCATTTTTTGGCCAAGTTACTCTAGCACGCGATGTCGCATCACGCCATCGCCCGTGCCTCATCGGGCAAGATCGGCCCAGGCGCGCTCCAGTCGCTTGTACGACACAGGAGAGGGGGTGCGCAACTCCTGCGCGAACAGTGACACCTTCAGCTCCTCGAGCAGCCATCGGAATTCGGTAAGGGCGGGCTCGAGCCGCCCCGCAATCCGGTTGCGCTCCGTACGCTCGCGATAGCGTTGCCACAGGTCCGCAACCGCTTCGGCGTGCCGGGCGTCGCGGTCGGGCCGCTCAAGGTACTTCGCCGCGCGCCGGTCGAGCGCCTTGAGGTAGCGCGGCAGGTGCTGGAGCGCCGCCCAGGGCGTGCCCGCGAAGAACCCCGGATGGACGAGCGCGTCGCGCTGCGCCTTGAGGTCCGCGGCGAAGCGGCCATGCGCGCTCGGCAGCGAGCCCAGGCGCTGCGTCACGGCCTGGTACTCGACTGCGATCGCCGCGAGCAGCCGGAATGCGCCCTCGGCGACCGCCGGCAGGCGCGTGCGAGCGCGCTTGACCTGCTCGGCGAACGCTCGCTCGTCCCGCGGCAGCGGATCGTCGCCGACGAACGCGCGGTCGCACACCGCCGTCATCACGTCGGTGCGCAGCGCGTCGGTCGGGATCGCCGCCTTGAGCTGCAACGCCGGCTGCGCGAATCCGGGCGCCTCCTTCTCCCACCGCGACAGCACGTCCTTGAGCGCGAGGCGGATCAGGCGCACGACGCCGGCGCGGGTCGCCGCGTGCGCGGCCGCTTCCGTATCCATCAGCTGCAGCGCCACGCTGTCGTGCTCGTCCACGAGCGCCGGGTAGCCGGTGAGCTTCGCCCCACCGCGGGCGACGGCGAGGGTCGCCGGCAAGTGGCCGAAGTCCCAACGCGTCAGGCCCTTGCGCTCGATGGACGGCCCGGCGGCGGCGAAGGTCATCTGCGCCGCCTGCCCCAGCTCGTGGCGCAACGCCGCGAGGTCGCGACCGCTTGCAAGCTCGGCGCCCGACGCATCCGCGACGCGCACGTTGACGAGGAGATGGGGCGGCAGGTCGGCGCGGTCGAAGGCGTCGGTCGGCAGCGACGCGCCGAAGCGATCCTTGAACCAGATGCGCAACGCCTCCGGCAGGGATTGCGACCCGACAGTCGTCGCTTCCAGGAACGCCGTCACGTGCTCCGGCAGCGGCACCATGCGGTTGCGTTGCGCCTTGGGCAGCGACTTCAGGTACGCGGTGACCTTCTCGCGGATCATCCCGGGGACGAGCCAGGTGAGCCGCGCGTCGTCGAGCTGGTTGAGGAGCGCGAGCGGCACGGTGATCGTGAGCCCGTCCAGCGGATGGCCGGGGGCGAAGCGGTACTTGAGCGGCAGCGTCGCGCCGGCCATGGCGAGCGTCTCCGGGAACTGCTCCTCGGTGATCGCCGCGGCCGCGTGGCGCATCAGCGCCTCGCGCGTCAGGTGCAGCACCTTCGGGTCCGTTGCCTCCGCGGCCGCGCGCCAGCGCTCGAAGGCCACGAGCGTGGCCACGTCCTGCGGCAGACGCTCGGCGTAGAACGCGGCGATCGTCTCGGGGTCGACCAGCACGTCCTGGCGCCGCGCCTTGTGCTCGAGCTCGGCGACCGCGGCGACCAGGCGACGGTTGTGCGCGAGGAAAGCGCCGCGCGTGGCGAGCGCGCCGGGGACCAGCGCCTCGCGGATGAACACCTCGCGCGCGAGCGGCGGGTCGATCGCGCCGAACGACACCACGCGTCGCGGCACCAGCGTGAGTCCGTAGAGCTGCACGCGCATCGACGCGACGACCTCGCCGCGGCCCTCGTCCCAGCGCGGCTCGAAATAGTCGCGGGTCACGCGCTCGCCCGCCGCGGCCTCGATCCAGTCCGGCTCGACGCGACCGACGCAGCGGGCGTAGAGGCGGCTCGTCTCGACCAACTCGGACGCGACGACCCACTTCGGTCCCTTCTTCGCGAGGCCCGAGCCGGGATGGACGTGGAAGCGCAGGCCCCGCGTGCCGAGGTAGCCCTCGCCTTCGTCGCCCTTCGCGCCGACGTTGCCCAGCAGGCCGGCAAGTAGCGCCCGGTGCAGCGTCGCATAGTGCGCGGCGTCGAACGCGCGCGGCAGCTCCGCCGGCCACTTCCACCCGCACTCGGCGAGCTCGTTCCCGAGCTGCTGGTGAACGTCGCGCCATTCGATCGCCCGCAGGTGGTTCACGAACTGCGCGCGGCAGGCGTCGACCCGCTTGCGGTGCGACAGGCCCTGGGCGAAGAGGTCGGCGACGAACTCCCACAACGTCACCAGCGAGAGAAAGTCCGAGCGCTCGTCGCGGAAGCGCAAGTGGGCCTGGTCGGCCGCCTGCTGCCGCTCGAGCGGCCGCTCGCGCGGGTCCGGGACGGCGAGCGCGGCGGCGATCACCAGCGCCTCGGCGACGCAACCGGATTCGCGCGCCGCGAGCAGGATCCGCCCGATGCGCGGATCGAGCGGCAGGCGCGCAAGCTCGCGTCCCGCCGGCGTGAGCGCGCGTTGCGCGTCGATCGCGCCCAGCTCCTGCAGCAGCTGGAAGCCGTCGGCGATCGCGCGCGGTCCGGGCGGATCGAGGAACGGGAAGGCGTCGACGGCACCGAGGTCGAGGGCGGCCATGCGCAGGATCACCGCGGCCAGCGAGCTGCGCAGGATCTCCGGGTCGGTGTAGTCGGCCCGCGCCGCGTAGTCGGCTTCGGCGTAAAGGCGCACGCAGATGCCGTCGGCGACGCGACCGCAACGGCCGGCGCGCTGGTGGGCCGCGGCCCTCGACACCTTTTCGAGCGAGAGCAGCGTCGTCTTGTTGCGCAGGCTGTAGCGCTTGACCCGGGCGAGGCCCGAGTCGATCACGTAGCGGATGCCCGGCACGGTGATCGAGGTCTCGGCGACGTTGGTCGCGAGCACGACGCGGCGGCCGGAGGACGGCGCGAACACGCGCTGCTGGTCCTCCACCGACAACCGCGCAAAGAGCGGCAGCACCTCGACCGACGCCGCGTACGGCCGGCGCGCGAGGCCCTTGCGCAGCAGGTCGGCGGTCTCACGGATCTCGCGCTCGCCGGGCAGGAACACGAGGATGTCGCCGGGCCCCTCGCGCCACAGGTCCTCGGCCGTTGCCACGATCGCGTCCTCGAGCGCCTCCTCGTCGTCGGCCTCCTCGCCCGCGATCTCCGCACCGCCCAGCGGCCGGTAGCGCACCTCGACCGGATACGTGCGGCCCGACACCTCGATCACCGGCGCTGTCCTGCCCTCGCTGCCGAAGTGCCGGGCGAAGCGCTCGGCGTCGATCGTCGCGGAGGTGATCACCACGCGCAGGTCGCGGCGGCGCTGCACGAGGCGCGCGAGGTAGCCCAGCAGGAAGTCGATGTTGAGGCTGCGCTCGTGCGCCTCGTCGACGATGATCGTGTCGTAGTCGGAGAGCCAGCGGTCGCGCTGGGTCTCCGCGAGCAGGATGCCGTCGGTCATCAGCTTGACCCAGGCATCGGGCTTCGTGCGATCGGTGAAGCGGACCTTGAAGCCGACCGCCTCGCCGAGCGGCGTCCCCATTTCCTGCGCGATCCGCGACGCGACGGCACGCGCCGCGATGCGGCGCGGCTGCGTGTGGCCGATCAGCCCGCGCGCACCCCGCCCGGCGTCGATGCAGATCTTCGGCAGCTGCGTGGTCTTGCCGGAGCCGGTCTCGCCGCAGACGATCACCACCGGGTGCGCGCGAATCGCCGCGGCGATGGCCGCCGCACGTGCGGACACAGGCAACTCGGGCGGATACGCAAAGTCCGGACGGGACGCG
>CAYQAF010000160.1:0-5395 GCA_964415375.1 uncultured Alcaligenaceae bacterium | reverse complement strand
TTCCCGGCACCGAGGAGGAGAAGATGAACCCGTGGATGGGCGCGCTCGAGGACAACCTCGACGTGCTCAACAAGACCGACGACGAGGCCGGCGAGTGGGGCCGCGCCGCGACGCGCGACCTGATCCGCTCGCGCATCAAGGTGAAGAGCCTCAACTTCATGCGCGGACGCACGTTCATCAACAAGTTCCTGATCATCGACGAGGCGCAGAACCTGACGCCGAAGCAGATGAAGACGCTGATCACGCGCGCCGGTCCGGGGACGAAGGTGGTGTGCCTCGGCAACATCGCCCAGATCGACACGCCCTACCTCACCGAGGGGAGCTCGGGCCTCACCTACGTCGTCGACCGCTTCAAGGGCTGGTCGCATTCCGGGCACGTCACGTTGACCCGCGGCGAGCGCTCGCGTCTCGCCGATCATGCCGCCGAGGTGCTCTGACGCGTCCCGGCACCGTCCCCCCGCGGCATTGCGCGCGGTCAAAGCCGGGGGGCGAGCGCCGGGCATAATGGCGCCTCCGGCCGCGCGCGACCCGCGCACAACCACGGCCGTCACGCCGACATGAAAAAGCTGCTCGTACCCGTCGACGGTTCCGAGTGTTCGCTGCGGGCCGTCCGCCACCTGGTCGGCAAGGGCAGCGGCGCCGCGCTTCCCGGAGCCGCCGAGATCCACCTGGTCAACGTGCAGCCCGGGCTGCCGGGCGACATCACCCGCTTCGTGAGCCGCGAGCAGGTCGCGGGCTACCACCGTGACGAGAGCGAGAAGGAGCTCGCCGAGGCGAAGCAGCTCCTCGACGCCGCCGGCGCGCGCTACGAGGCGCACGCCGAAGTGGGGCCGCTCGCCGAGACGATCGTCAAGCTCGCAGACAGGCTGGGCTGCGACGAGATCGTCATGGGCGCGAGGGGCCGCTCCGCGCTCGCGGACTTCCTGATGGGCTCCACCGTGACGCGCGTCCTCCAACTTGCGGGCGTGCCAGTGTTGCTCGTCAAGTAGCCGGAGGCAGACGGGCGACAGCGTCGCACGCGCGCAGGGAGAGATCGGATGGAACCCCTCGCATGGATCGCCCTTGCGATCTTCGCCGTCACGATCGTCGTGGTCATCACGAACGTCATCGACAGCACCGTCGCCGCCCTCGTCGGCGTCGTCGCGATGGTGTGGTTCGGCGTGATGACCGAGGTCGACGCGTTCACAATGGTCGACTGGGACGTGATTGCGATCCTGCTCAGCATCTGGATCATCGCCAGCTACTTTGGCAAATCGGGGGTGCCGAGCTGGCTCTCGGTGCAGGCGCTCAAGGCCTCCGGCGGGCGCCCCGGTCTGCTCGTGATGATCCTGTCGATGCTTTCCGGCGTGATCTCGATGTTCGTTGACAACGTCGTCGTGATCCTGATGATGGCGCCGGTCGCGCTGCCACTCGCGCGCGCGCTCAAGCTGCCGGTCACGCCCGTGGTGCTGATGATCGGCTTCTCGGCCAACTTCATGGGCAGCGCGCTGCTCCTCGGCGACCTGCCGCCGCAGATGCTGCACAGCGTCTCCGGCGCCGAGTTCGGTGACTTCATCTGGCAGCACGGCCGGCCGTCGTCGTTCCCGATCCTGATGGTCACGTTCGCGGTCACGCTCGCCGCGATGTACGCCTATGGCTTCCGCGCCCGCGGGCGGCAGGTGGTGGACGTCGAGACGCTGGGCATCGAGACCCGCATCCCGAACCGCCGCTTCGCGACGCTCGTCGTCACCTGGTTCCTGCTGACCGTGCTGGCGATGGCCTTCCGGGAAACCCTCGCCGTCAAGCTGGGCTTCATCGCGCTCACCGGCGCGATCTCGCTCGTCCTCATTCTCGAGTTCTTCAAGAAGACGTTCCGGCCGCCGGCTTTCGAGGAGATCCTGAGCGAACTCGACTGGCGCGCGATCTTCTTCTACATCGCGCTGTTCGTACTGGTCGGCGGGCTCGAGAAGATGAAGATCATCGACCACCTCGACGACTTCCTGCGGCCGATCTTCATCGAGAATCTGGCCCTCGGCGCGACGCTGCTCTACTGGATCACGGTGCCAATCGTAGGCATCGTCGAGCACGACGCGTACATCCTGACGTTTCTCTATGCCATCCGCGACATGCAGCCCGACGGCGTGCCGGCGTGGCCGCTGTGGTGGATGCTGCTCTGGTCGGGAACGCTCGGCAGCAACCTCACGGTCGCCGGCGCCCCCGCGCTCTACGCGGCGCTCAACATTGCCCAGCGCGAGGAGAAACGCAAGGTGTCGTTGCGCGAATTCCTGGCCTGGAGCGTGCCGTTCACCCTCGTCGCGGCAAGCGTCTGCTACGTGATCGGCATGCTGGTCTGGGTGCTGCCCTACTCGAAGTGACGAAGCGACGGAGGGCTATGTGTACAAGCACATCCTGATCCCCACCGACGGCTCGGCCGCCTCCGAACGGGCAATCGCCACCGGCATCGCGCTCGCCGGGGCGCTCGGCGCGCGCGTGACGGGCTTCCACGCGGCACCTCCGGCCGTGCCCCTGGTGCTCGGCAAGCAACTCGCCAAGGCCTACATGTCCCGGGACGAGCGCGAGAAGGCGATCGAGCAGGCGGCTGCCCGCTACCTCGGCGTCATCGAGCGCGCCGCCGCCAAGGCCGGCGTGGCCTGCGAGACGATGCTCGTGACCAGCGACTTTCCCGCCGACGCGATCCTCGAGGCCGCGCGATCACGGAAGTGCGACCTCGTGGTCATGGCCTCGCACGGGCGCCATGGTCTGGCCGCCATGCTGCTCGGCAGCGAGACGCAGAAGGTGCTGACGCTCGCGAAGATCCCGGTGCTCGTGCATCGCTGACCCCGGCGCGCGCGGGCGCCCCGCTGCCGGCGCCGTCGCTTGATCACGGCGTCAGCGCGCGCGCTGGGTGACGCCGAAGTCCATCGCGAACGAGAACGAAGGGGCGGAGGGCAGCCCGGCCGCGCGCCGCGCCCGCGCCGCGACGACACGCGCGCGGGCGGCGTACGCGTCGCCCACGGTCTCGGCCACCCGCGCGACCTCGGCGAGCGACTCTCGAGCGTCCGTGGCGCGGTCCGGCGCACGCAGGGCGTCGAGGCCCGCGAAGAACGGCGGAAACAGCGCGTCCGCGGGTCGAGCCGCCGCGGGATCGCGAAGAGCGCGCTCGATCCCGGGGAGGGTCGCCATCGCCGGCCCGTACCGACGCTCGACGTAGCGCTGGTACGCCGCGGCGATCGACGCCGCGGGCACCCACTGACCGCGCGCCGCAAGCTCCTCGGCCACGGCAGGCAGCAGCGACTCGATCTGCGCGGACGAGACGGTCGCGTACCCGTTTGCAGCCGAGCATTCGAGCCCTTCGTCGGCAAGACGGACCAGCGTGTCCGCGCCGGCCGACTCGCCCTGCGCGAGCGCCAGCAGCGCGTCGCCGAGCCGCGCCGGCCAGACCATCCCCGCCGCCTCCAGGTAGAAAGCGATGCCGATGCGGGTGCACGCGATCGCCGTCTCGGCGGCGCCACGGTAGAGCCGGCGCGCCGCGACGGCGTCACCATCGACGTGCTGCGCCACGGCGCCGGCGAGCTGATAGAAGCAGGCGATGAAATGGGGCGCGACGCGTCCGGCATCCGTCAGCGTCGCGCACGCCGCGATGCGCGGCGCCGTGAACGCGGGATCGAGCGCGCCGGGTCCGTAGACCGCGGCAATGGCCGTCGCGAGCCGTTCGGCAACGCGTTTCGCGAGTGCGAACTGGCTCGAGTTGACGAGGTCGCGGAGATAGCGATACGCGTACCCCATCCACACCGGCGAAGTCGCGTCGGGCAGCGCGAACCGGGCCGCCATGTATTCGAAGTACCGCGCCCGCAGCGACTCGGGATCGGGCGGCAACGCGAATGGACGGCGCGAAGCCCATACGAACTGGCGCTCGTTCATCACGCGCGATTCGACGTGGGCGAACCCGGCCGCGCGAACCGCCGCTTCGAGCGCACGGCCGGACATCAGGAAGCCGTGAAAGCCCGGCGCCAGCGCGGCCAGCTGCGTGGTCGAGCGGTTGGACGGCACGACGAACGACGCCGCGGGCGTCGTCAGGATCAGCACCCCGTCGTCGGCCAACCAGCGCGCGACCAGTGCCGCGAACGCGCGCGGATCGGGCACGTGCTCGATCACCTCGGACGCGTAGACGATGTCGAAGCGCTGCCCCGCGAGCGCCGCGCACTGCTCCAGGAAATCGCCGTGAATCGTCACGCCCAGCTGTTCCGCGCCGATGCGACCGTAGTCCGCGAGCTCGACGCCGATCGCTTCGCCCCGGCCGGTCCGCTGCCAGAAGTCGAGCGCGAAACCGAATCCGCAACCGACGTCGAGCAGCCGGCCGCGGTCGCGCGCGGCGAGAATCGGCCAGATCGTCTCCCAGACGCCGCCGCCTGCCTCGACGTAGAACCGCCAGAAGTCCTCGCGCTTCTGGTCGAGGTCGGAGAAATCGCGGATGTCGGGCGGATCGTAGAACAGGCTCTCGCACGACGCGCAGCGCAGCAAGCTCAACGGCAGGGTCGAGTCCGCCAGGCTGCGGACGCCGAGTACCGGTCGAGCGGGATCCCGCGACCCGCAGACCGGGCAGACGCGTCCCGCGCACAACGGCGTGTCGGGGCCACGGAACTCGATGTCGTCGGGCGTGACGGCGGCCACGTCAGTCCCGATGGGCCGCCCCGAGGGACTTGGGGGGCAGCGAGCAAAGCGAGCGTGGGGGTCGTTTCATCCCAGAGCGGTTCAGGTGGGCGTATCGGGAAGCGCGAGCTCGAACAGGTGCGGCGCCCGAGCGAGGTTCGGATTGTAGGCCGGATCCTCGGCGAGCCGCACGCCCCAGCGGGCACGCATCGCAGCCGCATCGGCTGCGTCGACTTCGAGCGACGCTGCCTGTGCGCCGTCGCGGATCGCGTCGGCATGGCGCAGCACGACCCCCGGGTACCAGACCGCACGGCGGCCGGCATCCGTTGCGCGGAGGCAGAAGTCGACGTCGTAACCCAGTGCGGTGAACGCTTCCGCGTCGAGGCCATGCAGTGACGTCCACAGGTCCCGGTGTACCGCCATCGCCTCGATCGTCACCGCGGCGACGTTCTGCAGCAGTGCCGCGCGCCCCGCCATGCCCCAGTATCCGGTGGGCTCGCCGTACCAGGGCGCGGCGCCGATCCGTGCCGGATCGAGCACGAAGGCACCGCCCGCGATGTCTCCGTTCGCGTCCTGCACCAGCGCGCCCACGGGACCGTTCCCGGCTGTCGCCGCGTGAGACACCCACGCGGCCAGCCGCTCGCAGGACGGCGGCGCGCAATCGGCGTCGACCAGCACGAGCACGTCGCCGCGGGCGTCACGGGCCGCCGCATTGACCGCGCGTGCCGCCTCGCGCCCCAGGCGCCGCGGCCGCCCGTCGAGCGGC
>CAYQAF010000159.1:2981-5401 GCA_964415375.1 uncultured Alcaligenaceae bacterium | reverse complement strand
TTCGTGACGTTCGGCGCGGCGATGATCTTCGCGGGATTCGCCTATCGCACGCCGTTCCCGGTGCAACCGATGAAGGCTGCTGGTGCCATCGCGATCACGAACGCGGCAGCCGGGGTGACGCTGGGCGCCGCCGCGATCCACGCGGCCGCCCTCGCCACCGGCATGGTGTGGCTGCTGCTCGGCGTCACCGGCACGGCGCAACGCGTCGCACGATTGGTCGCGCCCCCGATCGCCCTGGGTCTCATCGTCGGCCTCGGCATCGGGTTCATGCTGGAAGGGGCCCGCTCGATGTCGGATGGCCCATGGCTCGCGATTCCGGCGCTGGCCCTCGCAATCGTCTTCTCCGACAGCCGCAGGGTGCCGGTGATGTTCGCGCTGCTGGCCCTCGGCATCGCGTGGTCGCTCGCGACCGATGCGTCGCTGCCGGGCCGACTCGATGACATCCGCCCCTCGCTGCATTGGCCGACGGTAGTGCTTGGAGGCATTGGCGTCGACGCGTTTGTCGCCGGATTCGTGTTCATCGCGCTGCCCCAGCTTCCGCTGACACTGGGCAACGCGGTGGTCGCGGTCACGGCGGAGAACAACCGGCTGTTTCCCGATCGTCCCACGAGCGAAGGCAAGGTCGCCACGACGACGGGCCTCGTCAACCTGCTCTCCGGCGCGCTGGGCGGTGTACCGATGTGCCACGGTGCGGGCGGCATGGCCGGCCACGTGCGGTTCGGCGCGCGCACCGGTGGCGCCCCAGTCATCCTCGGCGTGGTCCTGCTGGTGCTGGGACTCTTCGCAAGCACCTCGATCGCCCCGTTGCTGGCGTTGTTCCCGCGGCCGCTGCTCGGCGTGATCCTGTTCCTCGCCGGACTCCAGCTCGCCATGGGGGCGCGCGACCTCGGTCACGGACGGCTCGATCGTCTGGTCATGTTCGGCACCGCCGGGCTCGCGCTGTGGAACGTCGGCGCCGCGTTCGTGTTCGGTGTCGTGGTCCACGAACTCGGGCGCCGCGGACTGTTGCGCCTTTGACGGAAGCACGTCGCCAATGACAACTACCACTTCGCGGCGCCGGCTGCTCGCGCTGGGCGCCGCCCTGGCGCTTGCGCCAGCCGCACGCGCCCAGCAGGGGCGCACGCTCACCGACGACGCCGGCCGCCGCGTGACCGTGCCGGAAGGGGTCACGCGCATCTACGCGGCGGGGCCGCCGGCCTCGGTGCTCGTGTTCGCCGTGGCCCCCGGCCGGCTGATCGGATGGACCACGCCGTTCCGGCCCGCCGAGCGGCCCTTCGTCGCGCCGAAGTACGCGGACCTGCCCACGCTGGGCCGGCTCACCGGTCGCGGCAACACGGCGAACGTCGAGGTAGTGCTGGCCGCGAAGCCCGAGCTGATCATCGACTACGGTGCAGTAACGCCCACCTTCGCCTCGCTCGCCGACCGCGTGCAGCAGCAGACCGGCATCCCCTATCTGCTGCTCGACGGCGCCTTCGATCGCATGGCCGCGGCGATTCGCTCGGTGGGTGCGGTAACGGGCGAGACCGCGCGCGCCGAGGCGCTCGCCCGCTACGCCGAGGAAACGGTGGGTGACGTCACCCGCCGCGTCGCGCGGATTCCGCCGGATCGCCGCGCGCGTGTCTACTACGGTCGCGGTCCGCGTGGCCTCGACACCGGGCTCGCCGGCTCGATCAACGTCGAGAGCCTGGAGCGCGCCGGGGCCATCAATGTCGCCGCGGAACTGGGCCCAGGTGGACTCGTGCAGGTATCGCTGGAACAGGTGTTGCGCTGGAATCCCGATGTGATCGTCACCACGGACCCCAACTTCGCCACGTCGGTGCGCAGCGACCCGCTCTGGCGCGACGTCGCGGCCGTGCGCACCGGTCGCGTGCACCTCGCGCCGGGCGTACCGTTCGGCTGGATCGATTTCCCGCCGTCGATCAACCGCTTGATCGGGCTGCGCTGGCTCGCCAGGATTCTCTACCCGAACGCGTTTCCGGAGGACCTGAAGCCGTTGGTACGCGAGTTCTACACGCGCTGCTATCACCAGGCGCCGACCGACGCGCAGCTCGATGCGCTGGTCGCGAGTGCGTCGCCGCGCCAAGGATGAGCCGCCGCACGCGGGCCATCGTAGTGACGGCGCTCGTGCTCGTCGCGGTCGCCGCAGCGGTACTCGGGGCGTTCGCCGTCGGACGCTTTCCCATCCGCCCCGGCGAACTCGGCACCGTCCTGTGGGCGAGGCTCACCGGAAGCACTCACGACGTGTCGCCGACGGTGGAGACCGTGGTGTTCGGCGTGCGCGGGCCGCGCGTGCTGGCTGCGCTCGCGATCGGCGCGGCGCTCGCGGCCGCCGGTGCCGCCTACCAGTCGCTGTTTCGCAATCCATTGGTCTCGCCCGACATCCTCGGCGTGTCGGCCGGTGCCGCGGTCGGTGCCGTGCT
>CAYQAF010000159.1:0-2881 GCA_964415375.1 uncultured Alcaligenaceae bacterium | reverse complement strand
TTCTGGCTGCTCGGCAGCCTCGCCGCCGCCACGCCCGCCGACCTCGCGTCGGCGCTGCCGGCGATCGGGATCGGCGCGCTGCCACTGGTACTCCTGCGCTGGCGTGTCAACGTGCTCGCCCTCGGCGACGAGGAAGCGCGCGCGCTCGGCGTCAACGCGACCGGCGTGCGGGCCGCGGTGATCGCAGGCGCGACGCTGATGACTGCGGCGGCGGTCTCGATCGCAGGCATCGTCGGGTGGATCGGCCTGCTCGTGCCGCACTTCGCGCGGCTCCTGGTCGGGCCCGATTTCACGCGGCTCCTGCCCACCTCGGTCGCGCTCGGCGCCGCGTTCCTGCTCGCGGTGGACACGCTGGCGCGCAACGTCGCCCGGATCGAGATCCCGCTCGGCGTACTCACCGCCTTCGTCGGCACCCCGCTGTTCCTCTGGCAGCTCGTCGCGGCACGACGGAGCTGGCAATGATCGCTTCGCTCGAAGCCCGAGCCCTCGACTTCGGCTATCCCCGCCATCCCGTCGGGCACGGCGTGTCGCTGGCGCTCCGCACGGGCGAGGTCGTCGCGCTGCTCGGACCCAACGGCGGCGGCAAGACGACACTGTTCCGAACGCTGCTCGGGCTCCTCGCGCCGCGCGGCGGCCAGGTGCTCCTCGGCGGTACCGACCTCGATGCATTGCCGCGCGCGGAGGTCGCGCGCCGGATCGCCTACGTCCCGCAGGCGCACACGGGCTACTTTCCGTTCGCTGTGCTGGACGTGGTGACGATGGGTCGCACCGCGTACCTTTCGCCGTTCGCCGGTCCGTCGCGGCACGATCGCGACGTCGCGCTCGCCGCGCTCGAACGTGTCGGCATCGCCCGTCTTGCCGAGGCTATCTACACGCGCATCTCCGGCGGGGAGCGTCAGCTCGTGCTGATCGCGCGCGCGCTCGCGCAGGGCGCGCCACTCCTCGTGATGGACGAGCCCACGGCGAGCCTCGACTTCGGCAATCAGGTACGCGTACTCGCCGAGATCGAGATCCTCAAGGCCGCGGGTGTCGGCATCCTGCTGTCGACGCACAATCCCGACCAGGCGCTGCAACTCGCCGATCGCGTCGCGCTGTTGCACGACGGCACACTGCTCGCCGACGGGCCGCCCGAATCGGCGATCACGCCAGAGCGGCTTCGCACCGTCTACGGGGTCGACGTCGCGATACGGGAGACCGTCGACCCGGAGGGACGCCGCCGTCGCGTCTGCGTGCCGGCAAGAAAAGTGGGGTCAGAGAAGTAGGGTCAGACTCGACTTTCCCGCCGACATTTGTCCTCACCACCGGGCGCCGGTGGAAAGTCGAGTCTGACCCTACTTTTCTTCGTTGGCGATGCCGTGCAGTACGTGGCCCGCGGGCACGTGCCGCGACGCGCTCTCGACGTGGCGGGTCTGGTCGTCGAAGTAGAAGTCAGGCTCGAACTCGCGCAGGAACGGGCCCTTCTCGAGCCCGCCGAGGAACATCGCCTCGTCGATGCCGATGTTCCAGTCCATCA
This sequence comes from uncultured Alcaligenaceae bacterium, assembly GCA_964415375.1. Taxonomy (GTDB): domain Bacteria; phylum Pseudomonadota; class Gammaproteobacteria; order Burkholderiales; family Casimicrobiaceae; genus VBCG01. The sequence continues at coordinate 1,368 of CAYQAF010000159.1, read as the reverse complement.
GCGTGCGGATCGCGCGCTCGTGCGCGGGCGCGCTGCGCGCGGTGACGAGCGCGGTGCGGAGCTTCATCCGGCCGGCCCGCGAGTCGACCTGCAGGCGATGCAACGCTTCCAGCAGCGGCTTGAACGGACCGGGCGGCAGCGGCCGCCCGGCGTGCCGCGCCTCGTGGCTCTGGAACGCCGACAGTCCCTGCGCCTGATAGACGCGCTCGGCCTCGTCGGCGAAGAGCACCGCGTCGCCGTCGAAGGCGATGCGTACCTCCTCGGGGTGCGAATCCGCGGTCGGCGACTGGGTGTAGACGAGCGCCGCGGGAAAGCCCGCCGCGAGCGCCGCGCGCACGTCCTCGCCATTCGCCGACAGGAACAGGTTGGCGGCGAGCGGCGAGAGGTAGCTGAACGGCGAGCGGCCACGGGTGAACACGCCGCGCTCGATCGGCAGCTCGGCGCCGCGCACCGAACGGAACACGCGCAGCCCCGACACCGGGTCGTTGCGCGACAGGATCACCACCTCGACGCGCTTCGCCTCGCCGATGTTGAACGCGAGCAGCTTCTTCACGAGCCGGAACGCGACGCCGGGCTTCGCCGGCTGCTCGAGACGCTCGAGCTGCACGGTCATGTAGGCGCGGTCGTCCGACGTCTCGAAGACCTGGTTCTCCTCCTCGAAGTCGAACAGCGCGCGACTGCTGATCGCAACGACGAGCTGGTCGACGAGCGTTGCTGGCATGCGACGAGTATACGCCGCGACCTCGCGTCGCCAGGTCCCGCGGCGGACCGTTCGAGCACCGCCCGCGACCGCCGCGCCGCCGTCCCGCGGGCGAACGCAACGACCCACGTGTGCTGCTCTACAATCGCCGTGCCGATGTCTCGCTCGACAAGGGGAAGACCGATGCTCCACGCCCGCCGCACCATCACGTTCGCCGTCGCTGCATTCGCCTGCGCATCGGCACACGGCCAGCAGCAGTCCAAGCCGCCGATCTCCACCTACGGCGTCGACGTCGGAACGCGCACGATGTCGATCCCGGGTATGCCTGCAGGAGGCGCCGGCATGATGGGTGGCATGGCGATGCCCGGGGGCATGGGCATGGGACCGCAGAAGGAACTCTGGCTCGGCTTGCGTTCCACGCACAGGGGTTCCGGCGCGCCGGAGGCGCAGCACCAGATTCCGTCGGGCATGAACATGGGCCCCGCACTGCCGCTCCTCGCGCCGCCGCCGGCGCAACGCGGTGAGCAGTACGACGAGGACAAGCTGCCGGAGAAGCCGAAGGCGCGGATGCTCGTCTACTGGGGCTGCGGCGAAACCATCCGGCCGGGGCAGCCGCGCGTCGCCGACACCGAGAAGATGACGCTGCAGCAGTTCGGGCAGGCACTCGT
>CAYQAF010000158.1:0-5431 GCA_964415375.1 uncultured Alcaligenaceae bacterium | reverse complement strand
CCCTGCAGCCCGGCCGGCACGTCGCTGTACTTGAGTTTCTCGCTAATGCCGGCCAGCAGCACGATCGCGAGCGCCCAGCCGGCGCCGCTCGCGAGGCCGTAGACGACGCTCTCGGGGAACGTGTAGGCGCGCTCCACCATGAACAGCGTCCCGCCCAGGATCGCGCAGTTGACCGTGATCAGCGGCAGGAAGATGCCGAGCGCGTTGTACAGCGCCGGCACGTAGCGATCGAGGAACATCTCGAGGATCTGCACGATCGCGGCGACCGTGCCGATGTAGGTGATCAGCCCGAGGAAGCTCAGGTCCACCTCGGGCAGTCCGGCCCAGGCGAGCGCGCCGGGAGCGAGCAGGTGGTGGTAGATCAGGTTGTTGGCGGGCACGGTGATCGTCTGCACGACGATCACCGCGATGCCGAGTCCGAACGAGGTCTCGACCTTCTTCGAGATCGCGAGGAACGTGCACATGCCGAGGAAGAACGACAGCGCGAGGTTCTCGACGAACAGCGCCTTGAGCGCCAGGTTGACGTAGTGCTCCATCACTGCGTCTCCGTGCGGTGCACGACCTGGATCCTGTAGTCCGCCGGCTCCTGCTGGTCGCGCTTCCAGGTCCGCACGCCCCAGATGATCAGCGCCACGAGGAAGAACGCGCTCGGTGCCAGCGGCAGCAGCGAGTTCGGCCGGTACCAGCCGCCTTCGCTGATCAGCGGCAGGATCGGGTGGCCCCACAACGTGCCGAAGCCGAACAGCTCGCGGAACGCGCCGAGGGCGATCAGGATCAGGCTGTAGCCGAGGCCCTGGCCGAGGCCGTCGAGGAAGCTCGGCCAGACCGGGTTCTTCATCGCATAGGCCTCGGCGCGGCCGAGCACGATGCAGTTGGTGATGATCAGGCCCACGAACACCGACAGCTGCTTGCTGATCTCAGGCGCGTAAGCGCGCAGCACCTGGTCCACGACGATCACCAGCGAGGCGATGATCGTCATCTGGACGATGATGCGGATGCTGTTCGGAATGTGCCGGCGGATCGCGCTGATCGCCGCATTCGAGCACGCGACGACCGCGGTGAGCGCGATCGACATGATCACGGCCGGTGCCAGCTTCGAGGTGATCGCCAGCGCCGAGCAGATGCCCAGTATCTGCACGATGATCGGGTTGTTGACGACCAGCGGTTCGAGCAGTGCCTTGCGCGTCGCGGCTTTCATGGCTCAGGCCTCCCCGCTGCGCAGCCGTGCGAGGAACGGGCCGAAGCCCTGCTCGCCCAGCCAGTAATGGATCATGTTCTCGACGCCGACGCTGGTCAGCGTGGCCCCGGAGAGCGCGTCCACGTGATGCTCTGCGTCCGCCGCAGCGGGCGCCCCCTTCCCGATGTCGAAGCGGACCTGGCCGGAATCGTCGAACAGGCGCTTGCCGATCCAGGTGCCGCGCCAGCGTGCGTTCTCGATCTCTGCGCCGAGGCCCGGGGTCTCGGCGTGCGAGTAAAAGGTGATGCCCTTGACGCGCTCGCCACGGCCGTCGAGCGCCACATAGGCGTACATCGTCGACCACAGGCCGTAGCCGTGCACCGGCAGGATCACCGTCTCGAGCCCGTCGTCGCCCCGCACCAGGAAGACCGGCATCGATCGCGGCCTCCGGTGGATCTTCGCCACGTCGGCCGCCGCCGCCACGGGCTCGCCGAGCTTCGGGTCGCGCGCGCTCCGCGCGATGTCGAAGCGCAACGCGTCGCCACCCTCGACGTAGTCGCCGCTCGCGAGATCGACGACCCGCGCCTCGACCCGCTCGAACTGCGCCTCGACGCGCTGTCCCGGCTGGTAGAGGCCCGCGACTTCGAGGATGTTGCGCTGGCGCTGCAGCAACGCGTTGCGGTCCTGCACCGGCCGGAGCAGCACGACCGCGGCCGACACGAGCACGGCACAGACCACGCACACCAGCGTGGCGACGGCGACCACGCGGCCGGGGCTGTCCTTAGGCTGCGTCATGGCGGCGGGCCCTCCTGCGCACGTTGGCCTTGACGACCACGTAGTCGATCAGCGGCGCGGTCAGGTTGCCGAGCAGGATCGCGAGCATCATGCCCTCGGGGTAGGCGGGGTTCAGCACGCGGATGATGCTGACCGCGAAGCCGATCAGCAGGCCGTAAACCCACTGGCCGGCCCGTGTCATGCTCGCGCTGACCGGGTCCGTGGCCATGAAGACGAGGCCGAAGGCAAAGCCGCCGAGCACCGCATGCCAGTACCAGGGCACATCCAGGTACGGATGGCTCGCAGGCCCGCCGGCCAGGTTGAACACCGTGACCGTGACCATCATGCCGAGCAGCACCGAGAGCATGATCCGCCACGACGCAATCCGCGTGTAGACGAGGAAGGCCGCGCCAATCAGGCAGGCGAGTACCGAGGTCTCGCCGATCGAGCCCTGCATGTTGCCGATGAATGCGTCGGCCCAGGTCAGGCCGCTCGCGGTCACGGCCTCGAGGCCGCCCTGCGCCGCCTGCGCCAGGGCCGTCGCGCCAGTGAAGCCGTCCACCGGAACCCAGACCGCGTCGCCCGAGATCTGCACCGGGTAGGCGAAATACAGGAATGCACGGCCGGTCAGCGCCGGGTTCAGGAAGTTCTTGCCGGTGCCGCCGAAGACTTCCTTGCCGATCACGACGCCGAAGCTGATGCCGAGCGCGACCTGCCACAGCGGGATCGTGGCCGGCAGCGTCAGCGCGTAGAGCATCGAGGTGACCAGGAAGCCCTCGTTGATCTCGTGGTTGCGGACCGCGGCGAACAGTGTTTCCCAGAGCCCGCCCGCGAGCATCGTCACGAGATAGATCGGCAGGAAGTACAGCGCGCCGTGCCAGAAGCAGTCCCAGAGGTTCGCCGGGTCGACGCCGAAGCCGAGCCCCGCGAGGAGTTCCCCTCGCCAGCCCTCGGCGGCCTGCAAGCCGAGCTGCGCGAGCGCGAGATTGGCCTGGTGGCCCACGTTGTACATGCCGAACACGGCGCAGGGCAGCACGGCGAGCACGACCGTGATCATCACGCGCTTGACGTCGATCGCGTCGCGGATGTGCGGCGAGCCGCGGGTCACGTCGGCGGGCGTGTACAGGAACGTGTCGAGCGCCTCGTACAGCGCGGCAAAGCGCTCGAGGCGGCCGCCGCGCACGAACAGCGGTTCGATTTCGTCCAGGATCCGGCGCAGCGGGCGCATCAACCCTCCCTCTCGATGCGCGCCAGCGCCTGGCGGAGCAGCGGACCGTAATCGTACTTGCTCGGGCAGACGAACGAGCACAGCGCGAGGTCTTCCTCCTCGAGCTCCAGGCAGCCGAGCAGCTGCGCGGCGTCGGTGTCGCCGACGGCGATCGCGCGCAGCAACTGGGTCGGCAGGATGTCGAGCGGCATCACGTGCTCGAACGTCCCGATGGGGATCATCGCGCGGGGGCGGCCGAGCTGGTTGGTGCCCAGCGGAAACAGCCGCTGCGGCAGGAAGCCGGAGAGGAACGTGCGCGTGACCGAGAACTTGTCCGCGCCTGGCATCGTCCAGCCGAGGAACTCGCGCTCACGGCCTTCGGGCAGCACCGTGACCTGGTTGTGGTAACGACCGAGATAAGCCGCCCAGTCGGACGTCGGGTGCCCCGCCAGGACCGAGCCGGACAGCACCCGGCACTCGCCCGGGGCGGTCTCGTCGCGTACCAGGTCGTCGATGCTGGCGCCGAGCCGTGTCCGCAGCAGGCGGGGCTGCAGTACCGCCGGGCCGGCCAGCGAGATGACGCGTTCCGGGGAAATGCGGCCCGTCGTGAACAGCCGCCCGATCGCGATCGCGTCCTGATAGCCCACGTACCAGGCCGATCGGCGCGCTGAAACCGGCGCAATCGAGTGGATGTGCGTCCCCGGCAGTCCGGCGGGATGCGGTCCGGCGAACTCCGCGAGGGTGACCCGAGGATGCGCGGGCAGTTTCAGGTCGGGGCCCGGCCCGCAGCAGACGTACACCTGTCCGTCGAGCAGCGCCGCAAGGACTTCGATGCCGTCGGCGAAATCCGCGCCGTACTCGCCGATCAGGATGCGCGGATCCGGCGCCACCGGATTCGTGTCCATGGCCGTGACGAACAGTGCGTGGGGCGTCGCGTCGGGCAACGGCACGCGGCCGTAGGGCCGTGAGCGCAGCGCAGCCCACAGGCCGCTCTCGAGCAAGCGACCGCGCACCGTCTCGCGCGAGAGGCCGCCAAGCCCGTCGCGCGGCACTGCGGCAAAGGTCACTTCCGCATCGCCGCCGAGTTCGATGACGATCGAGCGCAGCGCGCGCTTCGGGCCGCGATGGATGGTCGCGACCACGCCGGCCCCGGGCGACGTCAGGCGCAGGCGCGGGTCCGCGCGGTCGGCGAGCAGTGGCTCCCCCAGCGCGACACGGCGACCTTCCTCGACCAGCAGGTTCAGCTTCATGCCCGGGAAGTCACCAGGCAGCACCGCAACGGAAGCGACCTGGCTTGCCGCATGGATCTCCGGCCGTGGCGGTCCGCTGAGCGGAATGTCCAGGCCGCGGCGAAGGTGGAACTGCAGCTTGGGCATGGTGCGGCGAATATAGGGACTACGCTGGCGCAGGGCGAGCCACGCTACGGAAATCACCTATGGATGTCACCCTGCCCGATCACCCCAAATGCGGACCAATGAACGCCCGAGCCAGCTCTACGTCGTTCTCCGGCCCGGTGGGCCGCAGCAGCCGCTGGCCCGCGCGCCTCGACCTGCTGCAGAGCCTGAGCGGCCTTGCGCTCGGCCTCTTCATGTGGGTCCACATGTTCTTCGTGTCGAGCATCCTGCTCGGTCGCGACGCGATGTGGACGGTCGCGCGGTTTTTCGAGGGCTATTTCTTCTTCGGCCGGCCGCTGCCGTGGCTGGTGTCGCTGCTGGTCGCGACGGTCTTCGCGCTGTTCATCGGTCACGCGGCCCTCGCGCTGCGCAAGTTCCCCGCGAGTTACCGGCAGTACCGCACGTATCGCGAGCACATGGGCGCGATGAAGCACGACGACACCTCGCTCTGGTACTGGCAGGTGGTCACCGGGTTCGCGCTGTTCTTCATGGCCTCGGTGCACCTCTACATCATGATGACCCATCCCGAGCGCATCGGGCCGTTCGAGTCCGGCGACCGGGTCTGGACCGACCTGATGTGGCCGCTGTATCTCGTCATGCTGTTCGCGGTGGAGTTCCACGGCGGCATCGGGCTGTACCGGCTCGCGCTCAAGTGGGGCTGGTTCGCCGGCGGCGACCCGGACGCGACGCGCCGCAAGCTGCGCACGTTCAAGTGGGCGCTCACGGTGTTCTTCCTCGTGCTCGGCCTCGCGACGCTGGCCGCGTACATCAAGATCGGCATCGAGCACGCGCCGAACTACGGCGAGCCGTACCTGCCCTCCTGGGTCGCGGCGGAGCCCGCGCCGTGAAGGTCGTCTACACCGACGTGCTGGTGATCGG
>CAYQAF010000157.1:0-5444 GCA_964415375.1 uncultured Alcaligenaceae bacterium | reverse complement strand
GACGGGACCCGCCGGCGCGAGCTCCCCGGTGAAGTCCCCGATCAGGGGGCGGACCGACCGTTCGCTACCAAACGGCGCACCGGCGATCCCGAGCGCGGCCAGCGTCACGGCGGATGCGAAGGTCAGCGCACCGAGCGTGCGGGGAACATGGCGGATGTTGCGGTTCATGGGGCCTCCTCGATGCCTTGGACGACGCTGGTAAGACTATTGGACCAAAAGCTGCACGGGAATCGATTATTTCCGACCATATTGGTAAGCTAAACTGACCAATATGAGCCGCCTGCCCCTCAACACGCTGGTCGCGTTTCGCGCCGTCGCCGAATCGCAGAACCTTCGCGCCGCCGCCGAGCAGCTGCACCTCACGCACAGTGCAGTGAGCCAGCAGATTCGTGCACTCGAGGAGCGCCTCGGCTTCGCCTTGTTCGATCGCCACGGCCGTCGCGTGGTACTCAATCGAGCCGGCGAGGCACTGCTGCGCGCGGTGCAGGGCGCGCTCGTGCGCCTCGACGAGGGCGTGCAGGCGGCGCGCTCCGCCGCGGCGGGCGACGCGCCGGCGCTGCGCATCACGGTGCTGCCGTCGTTCGCGCACCGCTGGCTGTTGCCGCGCCTCGCGCGGTGGCGTGAGCGCCACCCGCAGCTCGCGCTGGAGATCGACGCGTCCTACCGCACGGTGGATCTCGTGCGCGAGGGTTTCCATGCGGCCGTGCGCGAGGGGCACGGTCCCTGGCCGGGGCTCCACTCGGAGCGGCTGTTCGAACAGCAGGCGATCGTCGTCGGGTCTCCCGCGGCCGCCCGGCGGCTCGAGGGCGCGGCCGTGGACGCGTTCGCGCGCGAGCCGCTGCTGGGCGAGGACGTGACGTGGAACGACTGGTTCGCCGCGGCGGGACTTGCGATCGAGGTGCGGCCGGTCGCGTCGTTCAATGACGCCGGCCTGATGCTGCAGGCCGCCGAACAGGACCTGGGCATCGCGATCTCGCGCGAAATGCTCGCCGCGGACGCGCTTGTAGCAAGGCGTCTCGTAAAGCTCTCGCCGGTCGTCATATCCCACCCCGACGTGCGGCCGTACCACTTCGTGTACCCGCCGCACCTCGAGGACTGGCCGCCGCTCGTCTCGCTGCGAACGTGGCTGCGCGAAGAGATCGAGCAATCGCAGCGGGCGCTGCAGGCGGCCACGCGCAAGCGCAGCGTGCGCACTCGCTAGACGGGCGGTCGACGTGCGGCGGCGGGAACGTCGCGACGCGCGACGAACGCAGACGCCGTCGCGACGCCGCCCGAAGCGAATGCGTGGGCCGCATGGCCCTGGCGTCCCCCGATGCGCTGCCTTGAGCGAGGTTGCCCCGCATGCTACGTTGTCCCACCCGGAGGTGCGCCAGCGCATCCGACCCTCGCACCGACCGCTCGAGCCACGATGTCCGACGCGCCCACGCCCAGCGACCGTGCCGCGCCGCGCGTGAACGTGATCGACGTCGGCATCGGCGATCCCGAGGCTCCCGCCAATGCGATCCCGAACGTCCTCGCGAACCTGGTCGAGACCGAGACGTGGCGCAATGCCGCCACTATCGTCATGGGTCTCTCGTTGCTCGCGCTCGGCTGGTGGGCGTTCAACGGCGTGCGCGACGCGATGGCGCGCACGCAAGTGGCCGGACTCGACGCGCTGCTCGGAAGCGTGGTGCGCGGCGTCGACATCTGGGTGCACGATCGCCACGCCGGTGCGCAACGTCTGGCGGCTGCGCCCGACGTGGTTCGGGCAGTCCAGAAGCTCGCGCAGGCGGCCCGCGACGCGCCGGCGTCGGCCTGCGGCCTCCCGGAGGAGGCCGAACTCGCGCTGATCCTTCCGTCCGAGTACCGCTCTGCCGAGAAGGTTGCCTACATCGTTCTGGACCGCGAGGGCCGCGTCCTCGCGACCAGCCAGCCCGTCGCCTGCGGCGAGCGCATCCGTTCGGAGGCGTTCCGCGTCCGTGTCGATCGGGCGATCGACGGCACGGTGCAGTTCGTGCGACCGCAGCCGGATCCCGTCCTCACGTTCGCGGCGCAGGGCACGGGTGGCGTACCCACGGCTTGGGTACTCACGCCGATCCGTGCCCCGGGCGCGCGGACGACGGCAGTGCTGGCGATAGGCGTGCGCACCGACCTCGAGTTCGCGCGCCTGTTCACCGCCGGTCGCGCCACGCCGACGACGGAGACCTACGCCTTCGGCGACGACGGTACGCTGCTTACGCCCACGCGCTCCGTCGATGAGCTGATCGCTGCGGGACACGCAGTCGAGCGCAACGGCACCGGCGGTGTCTTCACGGTCCCCGTTCGCGACCCCGGCGGCGACCTGCTCGACGGCCACCTGTCCACAACGGAAGCTGCGGCGCGGCCGCTTACGCAGGCCGCCGCGCTTGCCGTCGCCGCGCGCAGCAAGCCCGGCGAAGCGGAGCAGCGCGGCACGCTCGAGGAGCCCTATCGCAACTACGCCGGCCGCGAGGTGATCGGTGCCTGGCGGTGGCTGCCCGACTACCAGATCGGCGTCGTCGCCGAGCGCTCGACCGTGGAGGCGTTCGCAGCCATGCGCTACCTGCGGGTGAGCTTCGCCGTGATCGGCGGCTTCGTCCTGCTCTCCCTGCTGGCCGCGCTGACCTCCGGGGTGTCGCTCGCGCGCCTGCGCCGTCAGTTCGGGCAGTTGCAGAAGCTCGGCGCCTACACGCTCGAGCGTCAGCTCTCCGAAGGCGGCATGGCGACGATCTATCTCGCGCGGCACGCGCTGCTCAAGCGGCGTACGGCAATCAAGATCCTGAAGAAGTCGATCGGCAGCGACGAGTTCGCGCACCGCTTCGAGCGCGAGGTGCAGCTCGTGAGCCAGCTGCGACACCCGAACACCGTGCAGATCTACGACTTCGGTCGCACGAGCGACGGGCAGCCGTACTACGTGATGGAGTACATCGAGGGTGTGACGCTCGCGCAGCTCGTCGACCACTCGGGCCCGGTACCGCCCGGGCGGGTGATCCACATCCTGCGCCAGATCGCGGCCGCGCTGCGCGAGGCGCACTCGCACGGGCTCGTGCATCGCGACGTCAAGCCCGACAACGTGATGCTGTGCCGTCGCGGCGAGGACGACTTCGTGAAGCTCCTCGACTTCGGGCTGGTGAAGGACGTGCTGCGCGAGGAGACGCGCGACGTCACCAAGCAGATCCGCATCCTCGGCACGCCACGCTACATGTCGCCGGAGCGCATCGTGAATCCGTCGGACGTCGACGCGCGCGCCGACCTCTACGCGCTGGGCGCGGTCGGCTACTTCCTGCTCACCGGGCGCAACACGTTCGAGGGAGAGGACAGCCAGGACATCGCGAACCAGGTGCTTCACGCTCCCGCGCCCCGCGTCTCGGAAATCGTTCCGACCGTGCCCGAGGTGCTGGACGCGCTGATCGCCGCGTGTCTCGAGAAGGACCGGTCGAAACGGCCGCCATCGGCCGATGCGGTGATCGAGGCGCTCGACCGGCTTTCCACCCGGCTCGCGTGGACGCAGCGGGACGCAGAAGGCTGGTGGACCGCGTATCGCGAGGCGAAGGCGGCCGAGGACGGCAAGGCGCCTCCGGTGGCGAAGGCCTGAGCGCGGGAGGCGAAGCCCCGGCTCCGTTGGCCCGTTACCGGCCGCCGGCGCGCTCGAGGATCGCGGCCATTTCGCGATAGCCGCGTTGGCGCGCGAGGGCGAGCGGCGTGTCGCCGCCCCGGTCGGCGAGATTCACGTTCGCGCCGGCGTCCACCAGCGCCATCAGTGTGGCCGTGTGCCGGGGGCCGCCGTCGCCGAGGACGATCGACTCGATGAGCGCCGTCCAGCCGAGGTTGTTGACGTGGTCGAGCGGCCCGCCGGCGCGGATCAACAGGCGCACGACCTCGACATGGCCCAGGTGCGCCGCGGCGATTAGCGCCGTGCCGTCGTAGCGGCTGGTGATGCTCTTCGGACTGGCACCCAGGTCGAGTGCGAGCGCGAGCGTCGTGGCGTCGTTCGCGACCGCGGCGATGGTCACGACGTCGTAGCGGTCGCGTTCGAGCGCATTCGGATTCGCTCCGGCACGCACCAGCGCGCGCATCGCCTCGGCGCGGCCCGCGTACGCGGCGACGTGCAAAGGCGTGCGGTCGTGGCCGTCACGGGCGTCGACCGGCGCGCCTGCCGCCACCTGCCGAGCGATCGCCGCCGCGTCGCCCACGTGCGCGGCGGCGAAAAGGCCCGTGTAGTCGGCGACCTCCCGTGGCGACGGCGCGCGCTGCGCGGCCGCCGGATCGGCGGGGGCCAGCGCGGCAGCGAGTGCGAACAGCCCCATTACGAGGGCACGAATCGTCGGCGCGTCCACTGCCGCATTGTGCACTGTCCGCACGACCGTGCGTTCGCGTACCATGAACCGCTCCATCGACACGCGACGAAGAAGGACGCGCCGCCTTGGAAGACTCCCCGAAGTGGGCCTTTCCCACGGAACTTCAGCCAGATCCGGAGGATGTCGGGTTCGACGTCGACGCCGCGCTCGAGTCGATCGTGACCGTGCACGCCGAGATTCCTGACGATGCGTTCACGGCGTCGATCCTGGGTACCGAGCGCGTGGGCAGCGGCATCGCCATCCGCGGCGACGGGCTGATCCTGACGATCGGCTATCTCATCACCGAGGCCGAATCGATCTGGATCACGACGCTGGACGGCCGTGTCGTGCCGGGGCATCCGCTCGCTTACGACTTCGCGTCGGGCTTCGGCGTGGTGCAGCCGCTGGGGAAGCTCGAGGTCACGCCGCTGCCGCGGGGCACGGCGCAGGCGATCGAGGTCGGCGACACCGCGGTCGTGCTGGGCCGCGGCGGGCGCGCCCACGCACTCAGGGCGGAGGTGTTCGACAAGCGCGAGTTCGCGGGCTACTGGGAGTATGTGCTCGACGAGGCACTGTTCACCACGCCGCTGCATCCGGAGTGGAGCGGCGCCGCGCTGGTCGACGCGGGCGGGCGGCTCGCAGGCATCGGCTCGCTGTTCGTGCAGGAGACGATCGGCGACCGTGTGATCAAGGGCAACATGTTCGTGCCGATCGACCTCCTCGCCGGGATCGAGGACGACCTGGTGCACCTCGGCCGATCGAGGCACCCGCCCCGTCCCTGGCTGGGGATGTATGCCGCAGACAACGACGGCCGCGTGCTCGTCCAGGGGCTCGTCAAGCGCGGCCCCGCCGCCGAGGCCGGCGTGCAGTTGGGCGACGTCGTGGTCGAGGTTGCGGGTGCCCGGGTCGCCGGACTCGCGGACTTCCTGCGACGGATGTGGGCACTGGGTCCTGCGGGCGTCGCCGTGCCGCTGACGGTGTCGCGCGGCGGCAACGCGTTGCCGCTGGTCGTGGCGTCCGCCGACCGCGAGGACTTCCTGCGCAAGCCGTCGCTGCAGTAAGTAGGGTCAGACTCGACTTTCAGTAAGTGGGGTCAGACACAATTTGCAG
>CAYQAF010000156.1:0-5452 GCA_964415375.1 uncultured Alcaligenaceae bacterium | reverse complement strand
GCGACAGCGCGCCGCCGCTGAACATGTTGAACAGGTTCAGGATGCCGCCGCTCTGCCCTTCGAAGAGCTGCTTGAGCTGGACCGGGTCGATACCGGGCACGGGAATGTGCGCCCCGATGCGGTAGACCACCAGCGCAAGCAACAAGAAGACGACCCGCCTGCGCAGGTCGCCAAACTTGCCACTCTTGGCCAGCTGGTTGGCGGAAGTCACCACGTTCTTGCTTTCCTTCAGGCGCTCTTGCCCGCGGCGGCAGCGGCCTTGCCGGCCTTGCCGACCAGCTTGCCGGGCTTCGCTTCAGACGCCACGACTGCCTCGACGGTGCCGCCGGCGGCCTCGATGGCGGCCTTGGCCCCTGCGGTGGCGCCGATGCCCTTGAGCATGACCTTGCGCGAGAGTTCGCCCGACTTGATGACCTTGACATGCCTGATGATCTCGCGCACCAGGCCGGCGGCCTTGAGCGAGAGCAGGTCCACCTCGTCGGCACCCAGGCGCTCCAGGTCGGTCAGCGTCACTTCGCCGTTGTACTTGAGTTGCGCCGACTTGAAGCCGCGCTTGGGCAGCCGGCGCTGCAGCGGCATCTGGCCGCCCTCGAAGCCGACCTTGTGGAAACCGCCCGAGCGCGACTTCTGGCCCTTGTGCCCGCGGCCCGCGGTCTTGCCGAGGCCCGAGCCGATGCCGCGCCCGACGCGACGCTTCGCCTTCTTGCTGCCCGCGGCGGGCTTGATCGTGTTGAGACGCATTGCCTCGGCTCCTTCAGTCAGCGACCTTGAGCAGGTAGCTCACCTTGTTGATCATCCCGCGCACCGAGGGGGTGTCGATGACTTCGACCGTGTGGTTGGTCCACTTGAGGCCGAGGCCGCGCACCGTCTCGCGGTGTCCCTTGGTCGTGCGCGACACGCCCTTGACCAGCGTGACCTTGATTTTCTTGGCGTCCGCCATCTCGCTACCCCAGGATTTCCTCGACCGACTTGCCGCGCTTCGCGGCGATGTCGGCCGGCGCGTTCTGCGCGAGCAGCCCGTTGAGGGTTGCGCGCACCACGTTGTACGGGTTGGTCGGGCCGTGCGTCTTGGCGAGCACGTTGGTCACGCCGACCACGTCGAACACCGCGCGCGCGGCACCGCCGGCGATGATGCCCGTGCCGTCGGCCGCCGGCTGCATGAATACCGTCGTCGAGCCGTGCTTGCCGATCGACGAATGGTGCAGCGTGCCCTTCTTCAGGCGCACCTTGACCAGGCGGCGGCGGGCTTCCTCCATCGCCTTCTGGACCGCGACCGGGACTTCCTTGGCCTTGCCCTTGCCCATGCCGACACCGCCGTCGCCGTCGCCGACGACCGTCAGCGCCGCGAAGCCGAGGATGCGACCGCCCTTCACCACCTTGGTGACGCGGTTGATGCTGATCATCTTCTCGCGCAGGCCGTCGCCGCGGTCTTCCTGCTGCTGCGGCTGGCGTGAACTACGACGTTGCTCTGCCATGGAATCCCTCAGAACTTGAGGCCGCCCTCGCGGGCCGCTTCAGCCAGCGCCTTGACGCGGCCGTGGAAACGGAAACCCGAGCGGTCGAACGCGACCGTCTCGACGCCGATCGCCTTCGCCCTCTCGGCGATGCGCTTGCCGATCACCGCCGCCGCGGCCTTGTTGCCGCCGTTGGCGATGTCCTTGCGGACCTCGGCCTCGAGCGTCGACGCGCTCGCGAGCACCTGGTCGCCGCCGACGCCGACGATCTGCGCGTAGATGTGCAGGTTGGACCGGTTCACCACCAGCCGCGCCGCACGCTGCTCGGCAATGCGCACCCGGGTCTTGCGGGCGCGGCGAACGCGAGCTTGCTTCTTGTTCATTGCCATATCCTGCCTCTTGTGCCTCTTCTGCCTGGCGCCGCGGGGGGTCTTGTCCTCGCAGCCAGGTGCCCGGCCCCGCCCGGGGCGTCGCCCCGGGCCGCGCGATTACTTCTTCTTCGTCTCCTTGAGCGCCACGTGCTCGCCGTGGTAGCGCACGCCCTTGCCCTTGTAGGGCTCCGGCGGGCGATAGCCGCGGATCTGCGCCGCGACCTGGCCGACGGCCTGCTTGTCGATGCCCTTGACCACGATCTCGGTCTGCACCGGCGTCGCCACCGAGACACCCTTGGGCATCTGGTGCACGACCGGATGCGAGAAGCCGAGCGAGAGGTTCAGCTTGTCGCCCGCGGCCGCCGCGCGGTAGCCGACGCCCACCAGCGTGAGCTTCTTCTCGTACCCCACGGTGACGCCCTTGACCATGTTCGCGACGAGCGCGCGCAGCGTGCCGTGCATCGGGCCCGCCTCGGGCGACGCGGCCTTGAACACGAGCTCGTCGCCGTTCTTCTCGATCGAGACGTCGGAGCCGAACGTGCGCGACAGCGCGCCGAGCGGGCCCTTGACGGTGATCTCGCCACCGGCGAGCGCCACCTCGACCTTCGGCGGCAGCTTGACCGGGTTGTTGCCGATGCGGGACATGTCGTCGTTCTCCCCGTCAGGCCACGATGCAGAGGACCTCGCCGCCCACGCCGGAGGCGCGGGCCTTGCGGTCGGTCATCACGCCGCGCGAGGTCGACACGATGGCGATCCCGAGCCCGTTCATCACGCGCGGGATGTCGTCCTTGCCGCGGTAGATGCGCAGTCCGGGCTTGGACACGCGCTCGATCTTCTCGATCACTGGCCGTCCGCCGTGGTAGCGCAGCGCGATCTCCAGCACGGGCTTCGCCTCTTCCGTGACCCGGAAGCCGTCGATGTAGCCCTCGTCCTTGAGGACGCCGGCGATCGCCACCTTGACCCGGGAGCTCGGCATCTCGACCGTCGCCTTCTCCACCATCTGCGCGTTGCGGATGCGGGTCAGCATGTCGGCGATGGGATCAGTCATGCTCATCTGTCACCTCTTACCAGCTCGCCTTGACCACGCCCGGAACTTCGCCGCGCATCGCGTACTCCCGCAGCTTGTTGCGGCCGAGGCCGAACTTGCGGAAGACGCCACGCGGGCGGCCGGTGATCGCACACCGGTTGCGCAGGCGGGTAGGGTTGGCATTGCGGGGCAGCGCCTGCAGCGCGAGCCGGGCTGCGTACTTGTCGTCGTCCGAGGCCTTCGGATTGTCGATGACGGACTGCAGCGACGCGCGCCGCTTCGCGAACTTCGCGACCAGCTTCTCGCGCTTGTGCTGCCGGTTGATCAGGGACAGTTTCGCCATGACGGCCTCAGTTCTTGAACGGGAACTTGAACGCAGCGAGCAACGCCTTGCATTCGGCGTCGGTCTTCGCGCTCGTGGTGATCGTGATGTTCATTCCCCGCAGCGTGTCGATCTTGTCGTACTCGATCTCGGGGAAGATGATCTGCTCCTTGACGCCCATGTTGTAGTTGCCCCGGCCGTCGAAGCCCTTGCCCGACACGCCGCGGAAGTCGCGAACGCGCGGCAGGGCCACCGAGATCAGGCGGTCGAGGAACTCGAACATGCGGTCGTGCCGCAGCGTCACCATGCAGCCGATCGGGTAGCCCTCGCGGATCTTGAAGCCGGCGATCGCCTTGCGGGCCTTGGTGATCACCGGCTTCTGGCCGGAGACCTTCTGCATGTCGCCGATCGCGTTGTCGAGCAGCTTCTTGTCGGAAGTGGCCTCGCCGACGCCCATGTTGAGGACGATCTTCTCGATGCGCGGCACTTCCATCACCGACTTGTACCCGAACTGCTTGACCAGCGCGGGCGCGATGTCGTTGCGGTAGGTTTCCTTCAGGCGAGCCATGTCGCGTATCTCCTCTTCGCGCCGGTCAGATGCCGACCTGCTCGCCGTTGGACTTGAAGAAGCGGACCCTGCGGCCGTCTTCGAGCACGCGCACGCCGACGCGGTCCGGCTTGCCCGTCACCGGGTTCCAGATCGCGACGTTCGAGATGTGGATCGGCATGTCCTTGCTGACGATGCCGCCCGGCTGGTTCTTCAGCGGGTTCGGCCGCGAGTGGCGCTTCACCGAGTTGATGCCGCCGACGATCACGTGCTCGGCGTCGACGACGCGCGCGACGTCGCCGCGCTTGCCCTTGTCCCGCCCCGCGATGACGACGACGTTGTCGCCCTTCCTGATCTTGCGCATCGCCGGTCTCCCTAGAGGACCTCGGGCGCCAGCGACACGATCTTCATGAACCGCTCGGTGCGGAGCTCCCGCGTGACCGGTCCGAAGATGCGCGTGCCGATCGGCTCGAGCTTGGGGTTCAGAAGCACCGCGGCATTCGTGTCGAAACGGATCAGCGCGCCGTCCGGACGGCGCACGCCCTGGCGGGTGCGCACGACGACGGCGTTGTAGATCTCGCCCTTCTTCACGCGTCCGCGGGGCGCGGCGTCCTTGATCGACACCTTGATCACGTCGCCGATGTGCGCGTAGCGGCGCTTGCTGCCGCCCAGCACCTTTATGCACATGACCGAACGCGCGCCCGTGTTGTCGGCGACGTCCAGCACCGTCTGCATCTGGATCATGACTTCCTGCTCTCCAACTTGATTCCGCCGCCGCTGCGGAGGTCGCCCTCGGCACCGGCCGCTGGCGGTCCCGTCGCGCTACCACGTTCGCGCGGGAACGGCGGTCAGTTTTGGATCCCGTTGGCGCTGGCCCGGTCGACCCTCCGACCGCGCTCGCGCGGGTTTGCTCCTCGCAACCCCCGGCGCACCCCGGCGACGGCGCACCGTCTGCGGAAAGTGCCGCCCGGAAGTTTGCGGGAAGCGAATTTGCAATTATGGCAGGCTTCTTGCCCTCACGCAACCCCTGCCACCGTTGCCCCGGCGGGCGCCGTCAAACCACGGCCGCCTTCTGCAGCAGCTTGGACACCCGCCACGCCTTGGACCGCGAGAGCTTGCGGGTGGCCGCGATCTCGACCAGGTCGCCCGCCTTGCACTCGTTGTTCTCGTCGTGCGCGTGGTACTTCGCCGACCGCGTCACCACCTTGCCGTACAGCGCATGCTTGACGCGGCGCTCGACCAGCACGGTGACCGTCTTGTTCATCTTGTCGCTGACCACGCGCCCGACCAGCGTGGCGATCAGCGGCTTGCGCTCGGGCACGCCCTGCGCCTCGACCTTTTCCGTCATGCCTCACCCGCCTTCCGGTGCATCAGCGTGCGCACGCGCGCGATGCTGCGCCGCACCGACTTCATTTTCGACGTGTCCTGGAGCTGCTGCGTGGCCTTCTGCATGCGCAGGCCGAACTGCTCCCTGAGCAGCGCGTCGAGCTCCGTCTTGAGCTCGACCGGCGACTTGCCGACGAGCGCCTTCTTCGCTTCCGATCGCTTCATCACTCGTGCTCCCGTCAGCCGACCATGCGATGCACGAACGTCGTGCGGATCGGCAGCTTCGCCGCGGCAAGCGCGAACGCCTCGCGGGCGATCGTCTCCTCGACGCCGTCCATCTCGTAGAGCACCTTGCCGGGCTGGATCTCGGCGACGTAGTACTCGGG
This sequence comes from uncultured Alcaligenaceae bacterium, assembly GCA_964415375.1. GTDB lineage: Bacteria > Pseudomonadota > Gammaproteobacteria > Burkholderiales > Casimicrobiaceae > VBCG01. The sequence continues at coordinate 19 of CAYQAF010000156.1, read as the reverse complement.
GTTGCCCTTGCCGTTGCCC
>CAYQAF010000155.1:0-5557 GCA_964415375.1 uncultured Alcaligenaceae bacterium | reverse complement strand
TCGCGATCCGCGAAGGTGGCCGCACCGTCGGCGCCGGCGTCGTCGCCAAGATCATCGAGTAGGGACAGATACGGGTTCAGCAGGCCAGTAGCTCAATTGGCAGAGCGGCGGTCTCCAAAACCGCAGGTTGGGGGTTCGATTCCCTCCTGGCCTGCCACTTCCAGGGATCAGGCATCAGAGGACAGGCATCAGAGGCGGCAGCGTTGCCGGTGGCGCGATGCGATTCGCGCACGGCCGACCAACCCCTGACCTATCCGCAAACGATCCCGGTGGCGAATTGACGACAGTGCAACGAAACGAAAGGTCAGTCGGGCAGAGGCGCTGATTCCCGTCCTCTGATTCCTGATACCTGAAATGGACAAAGCCAAACTCGCGCTCGCTGTCGCCTGCGTCGTCGCAGGCGTCGCCGCGTACTACTACTTCGCCGAGCTCGCGGTGGTGCTGCGCGTGCTGATGGTGCTGGGCGGCCTCGCGGCCGGCGCATTTGTCGCGTGGCTGTCGCAGCCCGGCAAGGACTTCTACGTGTTCGCGCAGGAGGCCTGGGCCGAAGCCGGCCGCGTGTCGTGGCCGTCCCGCAAGGAGACGCTGCAGACCACCGGCATCGTGTTCGTGTTCGTCGCCCTGATGGCGCTGTTCCTCTTCTCGGTCGATGCGGCGCTCGCGGCGATCGTGAAGCTCATGACCGGACGGGGTGACTCGTGAACGCCGCCGGAACGTCCCGAGGCGCTCGTGGCCCGGATGCGACCGCGGGGGTGAAGCGATGAGCAAGAAGTGGTTCGTGGTGCACGCCTACTCGGGCTTCGAGAAGAGCGTGATGCGCGCGCTGCACGAGCGCATCCGCCGCACCGGGATGGAGGAACAATTCGGCCAGATCCTGGTGCCGGTCGAGGAAGTGGTCGAGATGAAGAGCGGCCAGAAGGCGATCTCCGAGCGCAAGTTCTTCCCGGGCTACGTGCTCGTCGAGATGGAGATGACCGACGACACGTGGCATCTGGTGAAGAGCACGCCGAAGGTGACCGGCTTCGTCGGCGGCACGGCCAACAAGCCGACGCCGATCTCCCAGAAGGAGGTCGACGCGATCCTGCAGCAGGTGCAGGAAGGCGTCGAGAAGCCCCGCCCCAAGGTGCTGTTCGAGATGGGCGAGGCGGTGCGCGTCAAGGAAGGGCCGTTCACCGACTTCCACGGCAACGTCGAGGACGTGAACTACGAGAAGAGCAAGCTGCGCGTGTCGGTGACGATCTTCGGTCGCTCGACGCCCGTGGAGCTCGACTTCTCGCAGGTTGAGAAGGCGTAAGGGACCTCCGCGGTCGCGGAGGGGTTGCACGGACGGGGAGGGCCGCCGGTCGGTCCGCTAGCACCCACAGGAGAGTGTGATGGCAAAGAAAGTCGTCGGCTTCATCAAGTTGCAGGTGCCGGCCGGCAAGGCGAACCCCTCGCCGCCGATCGGTCCCGCGCTCGGCCAGCGCGGCCTCAACATCATGGAATTCTGCAAGGCGTTCAACGCGCAGACGCAGAAGCTGGAGCCGGGCCTGCCGATCCCGGTCGTGATCACGGCGTACGCGGACAAGAGCTTCACGTTCGTGATGAAGACGCCGCCCGCGACGGTGCTGATCAAGAAGGCCGCGAAGGTCGAGAAGGGCAGTGCGAAGCCGCACACCGACAAGGTCGGCAAGCTGACGCGCGCGCAGGCCGAGGAGATCGCGAAAACCAAGCAGCCGGACCTCACCGCCGCCGACCTCGACGCGGCGGTTCGCACGATCGCCGGCAGCGCCCGCAGCATGGGCATCACCGTCGAAGGGGTGAAGTGATCATGGCTGCCGAACAGAAGAGCCCGCGCCTCTCCAAGCGCATGAAGACGGTCCGCGCGAAGGTGGACCACGGCAAGTTCTACACGGTCGACGACGCGCTCGCGCTGGTGAAGGAGACCGCGGTCGCGAAGTTCGACGAGTCGGTGGACGTCGCGGTGAACCTCGGCGTCGACGCGAAGAAGTCGGACCAGACGGTCCGCGGCTCGGTGGTGCTGCCCGCGGGCACCGGCAAGAATGTGCGCGTGGCGGTGTTTGCCCAGGGGGACAAGGTGAAGCAGGCGCAGGACGCCGGCGCCGATATCGTCGGCTTCGACGACCTCGCCGCGAAGATCAAGGAAGGCTTCATGGAGTTCGACGTGGTGATCGCCTCGCCGGACGCGATGAAGGTGGTCGGCCAGCTCGGCCAGATCCTCGGTCCGCGCGGACTGATGCCGAACCCCAAGGTCGGCACCGTGTCCGCCGACGTCGCGGGCGCCGTCAGGAACGCCAAGGCCGGCCAGGTGCAGTACCGGACGGACAAGGCGGGCATCGTGCAGTGCACGATCGGCCGCGCGTCGTTCACGCCCGACCAGTTGAAGTCCAACCTCACCGCGCTGATCGACGCCCTCACCAAGGCAAAGCCCGCGAACTCCAAGGGCATCTACCTCAAGAAGGTGAGCGTCTCGAGCACGATGGGCGCGGGTGTGCGCATCGACACGGCCGCGTTTGCGCAGGCGGCGGCGACGAAACAGTAATCAGGCAACAGGCAACAGGTAACAGACGACCGTAGCGGGCGGCGATTCGCCCAGGCGTCTGTTATCGGCAGGATTGAGGGAGCGCGGGGCGGCAGTATCGCTCCGCGAGCCGTCAAAGACCGCCGGAGCGTGTAGCTCAAAACGGAGGCGGGGTCGAGGATCGGGGTTGCTGTTTCCCGTTCCCTGGCCTCTGTCCCCTGATCCGGCGCAGATGGTGCCCTCGTACAGGATCGCTCCTGGACGCAAGGTCACCGCAGTTCAGGCAACAGGAAACAGGAATCAGAGAGCCGGTGCATGAGCCGAAGCTTGGCCAGGACTGGCGGTTGTCGGGCGGCAGGGTTCGCTTCTGTTCCCTGTGGCCTGACCTCTGTTCCCTGAAACGGAGGTGAGCTTGAGTCTCAATCTTCAGCAAAAGGAAGCGGTAGTCGCGGAGGTCGCGAAGCAGGTCGCCGGTGCGCAGGCCATCATTCTGGTCGAGAACCGGGGCTTGCCCGTTGCCGCCATGACGCAGCTTCGCGCGAAGGCACGCGCTTCGGGCATCTACTTCAGGGTGGTCAAGAACACCTTGGTGCGCCGGGCCGTCGTCGATACGCCGTTCGCAACGCTGGCCGACAAGATGTCCGGCCCGCTCGCGTACGGCATCGGCGCCGACCCCGTGGCGGTGGCGAAGGTCCTCAACGACTTCGCCAAGGCCCACGAGAAGTTCGTGATCGCAGGGGGCGCGATTCCCGGGCAGCTGATGTCCGCCAAGGACGTCGTCGCGCTCGCCTCGCTCCCGTCGCGCGAGCAATTGCTCGCGATGCTGGTCGGCACGATGCAGGCGCCGATCGTCAAGTTCGTCCGCACGCTGAACGAGGTGCCGTCGAAGTTCGTGCGCACCGTCGCGGCAGTTCGCGACAGCAGGCAGGCGGCCTGACCGCTCGCGGCTACCCAACACTGAACGCATTCATCCAGGAGCAACTGACATGTCCGCAGTCCAAACCGAAATCCTCGACAAGATCTCGTCGATGACCGTCCTCGAGCTCTCCGAGCTCATCAAGGCGATGGAAGAGAAGTTCGGCGTCTCCGCCGCCGCTGCCGTGGCCGCCGCCCCGGCCGCTGCCGCCGCGCCGGCCGCCGCCGCCGAGGAGCAGACCGAGTTCACCATCATCCTCACGTCGTTTGGCGAGAACAAGGTCAACGTCATCAAGGCCGTTCGCGAACTGACGGGCCTCGGCCTCAAGGAAGCGAAGGACCTGGTCGACGGCGCCCCGAAGCCGGTCAAGGAAGCCATTCCGAAGGCCGACGCCGAAGCCGCGAAGAAGAAGCTCGAGGAAGCCGGCGCGAAGGCCGAGATCAAGTAACGACGCGCCCTCGTCTTTCGTTCCCCACGCTCTCCCGCCTTGCGCGGGAGGGTGCGGGGGCCGAGGCCGAAAACCAGCGGATTCGACGAGTCTGCTGCTTTTCGTCTTCTGAAGCGACTGCAGGAGACGGGCTTGGTCGGGCAGTCCGGTGCATCGGGCTGTCGTCCGCCAGCGGTTGGTAGAGGCCAACCACCACGCTCACGGGAGTGCAACGCTCCCTCAGTCGATGTACGCCGGCCCGGTTGGGACGGCTTGCGATCCCCCCGAGTCCCGGGGGGCGCATCGATGCGGAGAGTCCCACGTGACGAATTACACCTTCACCGAGAAGAAGCGCATCCGGAAGAGCTTCGCGAAGCGCGCGAGCGTGCTGCCGGTCCCCTTCCTGCTCGAGACGCAGCTCGCCTCCTACCGGGCGTTCCTGCAGGCGGACGCGCTACCCGAGCAGCGCAAGAGCGAGGGCCTGCAGGCGGCGTTCTCGTCGATCTTCCCGATCTCGTCGCACTCCGGCAATGCGCGGCTCGAGTTCGTCAGCTTCTCGCTGCTGTCGCCGGCGTTCGACGTCGTCGAGTGCCAGCAGCGCGGGCTCACCTACTGCTCGGCGCTGCGCGCGCGCGTGCGCCTGATCCTGATGGACAAGGAGGCGCCGAAGGAGACGGTGAAGGAGGTGAAGGAGCAGGAGGTCTACATGGGCGAGATCCCGCTCATGACCGACAACGGCTCGTTCATCATCAACGGCACCGAGCGCGTGATCGTCTCGCAGCTGCACCGCTCGCCGGGCGTGTTCTTCGAGCACGACCGCGGCAAGACGCACAGTTCCGGCAAGCTGCTGTTCTCGGCGCGGGTGATCCCCTACCGCGGCAGCTGGCTCGACTTCGAGTTCGACCCGAAGGACTTCCTGTTCTTCCGCGTCGACCGGCGCCGCAAGATGCCGGTGACGACGCTGCTCAAGGCGATCGGCCTCTCCAACGAGCAGATCCTCGCCCAGTTCTTCCAGTTCGACACGTTCCACTCGGGCAAGGCCGGCCTCGAGCTCGCGCTCGTGCCCGAGCGGCTGCGCGGCGAGATGGCGAAGTTCGACATCGTCGGCAAGGACGGCAAGGTCATCGTCGGCAAGGACAAGCGCATCACCGCGCGCCACGTGCGCGAGCTCGCCGACGGCGGCGTGAAGAAGATCGCGGTCCCGGCCGACTACGTGGTCGGCCGCACGCTCGCCACCAACGTCGTCGACAAGTCGACCGGCGAGGTGGTCGCCAAGGCCAACGACGAGATCACCGAGGACCTGCTGAAAATTCTGCAGGCCGGCGAAGTCGCGGAGTTCAGCACGCTGTACACGAACGACCTCGACCAGGGTCCGTACATCTCGCAGACGCTGAAGAGCGACGACACGCCCGACCAGTACGCGGCCAAGGTTGCGATCTACCGCATGATGCGCCCGGGCGAGCCGCCGACCGAGGACGCCGTCGAGTCGCTGTTCCACGGCCTGTTCTTCTCCGAGGAGCGCTACGACCTGTCGGCGGTCGGCCGCATGAAGTTCAACCGCCGCGTCGGCCGCGAGGAGCTGAAGGGCACCGGCACGCTGACCAACGAGGACATCATCGCGGTCATCCGCATCCTCGTGGAACTGCGCAACGGCCGCGGCGAGATCGACGACATCGACCACCTCGGCAACCGC
>CAYQAF010000154.1:0-5561 GCA_964415375.1 uncultured Alcaligenaceae bacterium | reverse complement strand
GGGCCCCGTCGGGAGGGCGATAGAGCCCGCCGACGCCGACGTGGCCCTCCCCGGCGGCGAGCCGCGCGGTCAGATCGTCACGATCCTTCGCCTCGACGACTCGCACCGGCAGTCCTGCGTGGGCGGCAAAGCGCATCAGGAGGTCGTGCTCGAAGCCGCGCGAACCACCCTCCGGGCCATCGTGCCAGGACGTGGGGCCCGGATAGACGATGACTACGAGCGCGTCGTCCGGCAGTGGCGGTGGCGCGGCGGGCTTGCAGCCTGCGACGAGTCCCAGCAGGGCGAGCGCTAGCCACGCCGGGAGCGTTCGCACCGCCTTCGCGACTGCGGCGAATGCTGGTCGCAAGCGTGGCCTTTGCAGTGGCTGTGGTGCCTCGCGGCTCGCGCTCGCGCGAACCGGATGCAGGCTATTGTAGCGACGGCGAGGGCCCTCGCGCCCGCGCGCGTCCGACGGCCGGCGAGCGCGGGCCGCGATGCGGCTATAATCCGCGCTCGCACTCCTAGGCGCGTGCCCAGATCATCGGCGGGCCGCCCCGCATTGCATGGTCGTGAACCTGGTCAGGTCCGGAAGGAAGCAGCCACAGCGATTCTCTGCAAGTGCCGGGGGAACGGCTCGCCACCCCTTGCATCGGGCGTCCGGGTCGCCGGACGCGTCCGGCCGATCCCGAGCAAACCGTCCGCGCGAACGCTAGACCCCATCCGGCCCGAACGATGTCGCACCAAGCGCTGGCCCGCAAGTGGCGGCCGAAGACCTTCGCCGAGCTGAGCGGGCAGGAGCACGTGGTCACGGCGCTCGAGAACGCGCTCGCGCGCGGTCGCCTCCACCACGCGTACCTGCTGACCGGAACGCGCGGCGTCGGCAAGACGACCATTGCGCGCATCCTTGCGAAGAGTCTCAACTGCGCGATCGGCGTCACCGCGACGCCGTGCGGGACGTGCGCGGCGTGCACCGACATCGACGCCGGCCGCTTCGTCGACCTGCTCGAGCTCGACGCCGCGTCGAACACCGGCGTCGACAACATGCGCGAGATCCTCGACAACGCGCGCTACGCGCCGACGGTCGGCCGCTACAAGGTCTACCTGATCGACGAAGTCCACATGCTGTCGAAGGGCGCGTTCAACTCGATGCTGAAGACCCTCGAGGAGCCGCCCGAGCACGTCAAGTTCGTGCTCGCGACCACCGATCCGCAGAAGATCCCGGTGACGGTCCTGTCGCGGTGCCTGCAGTTCAACCTGAAGCCGTTGCCGCCCGAATCGATCGCAGCGCGCATCGACGCGATCCTGGAGGCGGAGGGCATCGCCCGCGAGGGCGCCGCCGTCGCGCTCATCGCCCGCGCGGCGCGTGGTTCGATGCGCGACGGCCTGTCGCTGCTCGATCAGGCGATCGCCTACGGCGGCGGCGAGGTCCGCGAGTCGGTTACCCGCACGATGCTGGGCGCGGTGGACCGCGGCCACGTCTATCGCATCGTCGACGCCCTGGGAGCCGGAGATGGCGCAGCGCTGCTCGCGGAGGCCGACGGCTTCGCCGCACTCGGCCTCTCGGCGGCGGCCGCGCTCGACGAACTTGCGTCGTTGTTCCACCGCATCGCAGTTGCCCAGGTCGTGCCGGCCGCAGCCGCGAACTTCGACGACGGCGAGCGGGTGGCGGGCTACGCCGCGCGGATGTCGCCCGAGGCCGTGCAGCTGGCCTACCAGATCGTCGCGCAGGGCAGGGCCGATCTCGCCATCGCCCCGGACGAGTCGATCGGACTGTCGATGACGTTGCTCCGACTGCTGGCCTTCGAGCCGACACCTGCGGAAGGCGGCCGGGACGGGCCGTCGGCGTCGTCGCCGCGCAAGCGGGGACCCGATGTCGTTCCGACCGGAGTCGAGACGCGACCAGAACGACCGGCGGCGCCGCGCGTGGTGACCTCGCCCGTCCCGGTGCGCGGCGACGACGTGCGTGATCCCGATGCCGTCGCCGCGCGTGCAGTGCCACCTGTACCGCCACCCACACCGCGCCGCGATGCGGCGGGGATGGCGACCGTCGCGGCTGCGCGGCCGCTGCCGGACGATGCGGCGGCATGGCCCGAGTACGTCGCGGCCCTGCGACTGTCGGGCATGGCCTCGCAGCTCGCGGCGCAGACCGAACTTCGCTCGGTCGAGGGACACGTCGTGAACCTGCGCCTGCCCGCCACGCACAAGCATCTTGCCGACCGTGCCTACTCGGACAAGCTCAAGGCGGCGCTCGAGCAGGCGGCGGGACGCCGACTGATGCTCGCCTTCGAGGTCGGCGACGCGGCACCGTCGTCGCTCGCCTCGAAGGAGCGCCGCGAGCGGGCGGAGGCGCGCGAGCGCAACGAAGCGGCATTCCGCGACGAGCCCTTCGTGCGCGAGGTCGTGGCGCGGTTCGACGGCCGCGTGCGTCCCGAATCGATCAAGCCGCTGCCCGCGGAAGAGGAGCCGAAACGATGATGAAGAACCAGCTTGCCGGGCTGATGAAGCAGGCCCAGCAGATGCAGGACAACCTGAAGCGCGCGCAGGAGGAGCTGGCGCAGCTCGAGGTCGAGGGACAGTCCGGCGCGGGGCTGGTCAAGGTCGTGATGACCTGCAGGCACGACGTCAAGCGCGTGTCGATCGATCCGTCCCTCGTCGGCGAGGACCGCGACATGCTCGAGGACCTGGTCGCCGCCGCGTTCAACGACGCGGTGCGGCGTGTCGAGGCGACGACGCAGGAGAAGCTCGCGGGCTTCGCCGGCGGCATGGGCATGCCGCCGGGGTTCAAGATGCCGTTCTAGGCACGACGGCTTCGCCGACAGCGGAACCGCCACGCCTGCCCCGCGACGATGACGCGATGAGCCCGAAGGGCCGCCCCGAGGTCGAATCACGCCCGGAGCGCTCAGCGCGAAGGGTAGTCCCGTGACCGCGCGTATGCCCGACGCCCGGCCGATGCCCTCGGCCGAGCCCCTGTCGAGCCTCGACGACCTCGCCCGCGCGCTGCGGTGCCTGCCGGGGGTCGGGCCGAAGGCCGCGCAGCGCATGGCGCTGCATCTGTTGCAGCACGACCGCGAGGGCGCCCGGGCGCTCGGCCGGGCGCTCGAGCACGCGGCCCTGCGCGTGCGCCACTGCGAGCGCTGCAACACCTTCACCGAGGAGGCGATCTGCGCGCTGTGCCGCTCCGGCAAGCGGGACCCCTCGCTCCTCTGCGTCGTGGAAACGCCGGCCGATCTCCTCACGATGGAGCAGACCCATGCCTACACGGGGCTGTACTTCGTGCTGATGGGGCGCCTGTCGCCGCTCGACGGCATCGGGCCCCGCGAGATTCGCCTCGACCGGCTGATTCGCCGCGCGATCGACGGCGTCGTACGCGAGGTGATTCTCGCGACCAACTTCACCAACGAGGGCGAGGCCACGGCACACACGATCGCGGAGCTTCTCGCCGCGCGCGGGCTCGCGGTGTCGCGCCTGGCGCGCGGCGTGCCTGTCGGCGGGGAGCTCGAGTACGTCGACGCGGGCACGCTTGCGCAGGCCCTGCGCGACCGCCGGTCGGTCGGCAGCTGAGCGCCGGCGGGCGCAACGGCTCGTCACCATAGCGTTTTCCGGCACGGCCCGCGCCGACGCCGACCCATTGTTGGCGGATCTGTGACTATAATCAGGGACACCGGCGCGCCTTCGGCTCGGACATGGGAACGTCGGTCCCGGGGACAAGAAAGATCCGCCCGCCTTCGCGCCGCGTTGCGCCATCCTTAGGAGGATTCATGACTCGCAAGATCACGTCGCCGGCGCAGGCCGGCACTCGTCGCAAGTTCATCAAGGCGTCTACCGGCGTTGCCGCCGCGGGCGCGACGCTCGGCTTCCCGATGATTGCGAAGGGCCAGGCTACCCCGATCGCCATGCGCTGGCAGTCCACGTGGCCGGCCAAGGACATCTTCCACGAGTACGCGAACGACTTCGCCAAGAAGGTCAACGACATGACCGGCGGCGAACTCAAGATCGAGGTGCTGCCGGCCGGTGCGGTGGTTCCGGCGTTCGGCCTGCTCGACGCGGTGTCGAAGGGCACCCTCGACGGCGGTCACGGCGTGCTCGTCTACCACTACGGCAAGCAGAACGCGCTCGCGCTGTGGGGTTCCGGCCCGGCCTACGGCATGGACGCGAACATGCTGCTGGCCTGGCACAAGTACGGCGGCGGCAAGGATCTCCTGAACAAGCTCTACGCGTCGATCGGTGCGAACGTGGTGTCGTTCCCGTACGGGCCGATGCCGACGCAGCCGCTCGGCTGGTTCAAGAAGCCGATCGCCCGGAACGAGGACTTCAAGGGCCTCAAGTTCCGCACCGTCGGCATCTCGATCGACGTGTTCACGGGCCTCGGCGCCGCAGTGAACGCCCTGCCGGGTGGCGAGATCGTCCCCGCGATGGATCGCGGGCTCCTCGACGCCGCCGAGTTCAACAACGCCACCTCGGACCGCATCCTCGGCTTCCCCGACGTCTCCAAGGTGTGCATGCTGCAGAGCTACCACCAGAACGCCGAGCAGTTCGAGATCATGTTCAACAAGGGCAAGTTCGACGCGCTGCCCGCGAAGATGAAGTCGATCATCGAGAACGCCGTCGAAGCGGCCTCGGCCGACATGTCGTGGAAGGCGATCGACCGCTACTCGAAGGACTACATCGAGATGCAGCAGAAGCAGGGCGTCAAGTTCTACAAGACTCCCGACCCGGTGCTGCAGACCCAGCTGACTTCCTACGACGCGGCGGCCGCCAAGAAGGCCGCGGACAACGCACTCTTCAAGGAGATCGCGGACTCGCAGAAGTCATTCGCGGAGCGTGCGGTGCGCTGGGACCTCGACACCAACGTCGGCCGTCGCATGGCGTACAACCACTACTTCGCGAAGGCCGCCGCGCCGGCGAAGAAGGGCTGATGCCGGCGTAACGTGACGACAGCCGCCCGGGCTCCGGGTGGCTGTCTTGGTTTCCGGCGTCCGGGCGGCCGTCGCGGCCCGCGCCGATCTCGAGCGAGCGCGCCATGCAACGCTTCCTGCTGACCGTCGACAAGCTCTCCACGCTGGTCGGGCACGCGTTCTCGTTCCTGATCGTGCTGCTCACGCTGCACGTTTCGTGGGAGGTGTTCTCCCGCTACGTCCTCGGCGCGCCGCGCGCGTGGGCGTTCGACGGCATGATCATGCTGTACGGCACGCTGTTCATGATGGCGGGGGCGTACACGCTCTCCAAGAACGGGCACGTCCGCGGCGACGTCCTCTACGGGTTCTTCGAGCCGCGCACGCAGGCGACGATCGACCTGATTCTCTACTTCCTGTTCTTCATTCCGGGGGTGTTCGCACTCACCTACGCCGGGTACTTCTACGCCGCCGAGTCGTGGGCGATCAACGAGCACAGCAACATCACCGCCGACGGGCCGCCGGTCTACCCGTTCAAGATGGTGATCCCGATCGCCGGCGCGTTCCTGCTGCTGCAGGGTCTCGTCGAGATCATCCGCTGCGTCATCTGCCTGCGTGACGGCGCCTGGCCGTCGCGCGAGGAGGACGTCGAGGAGGTCGACGTCGAGAAGCTGAAGGAGATGGTGCACG
>CAYQAF010000153.1:0-5588 GCA_964415375.1 uncultured Alcaligenaceae bacterium | reverse complement strand
CAGCAGATCCTCGGCGCCCAGCACGCGATGCTCGAAGGGCCGCACGAGCTCGTGCAACTCGTGCAGCGGAAGCAACGGGCTGCCGGTAATCTCGAAGCCGCGCACGGGCACGCGCAGCGCACCCGCAGGGGCCGTGGGCGCAGCGTCCCGGGCGTGCCGTGGCGGCGGCGGGCCGTCGGCCGGCTGCGCGCCGAGGATGCACGCATGGAGCGCGGCGAGCGCGGTCACCGCGCAGCAGGCTGCGCGTCGCGCAGGACTCGGCCGGTTGCGCATGCCAATGCCCACCCCGCACCCGCGGGATGGTCGTTGCGATCATTAGAGGCGAACTCGTCCGCCGCCTCGTTGACGGCGGTCAACGCCCCCCGGTGGCGCGAGCCGACAATGGGGCGGCGCAGAGGCGATGAAGGCGAATCTCCAGGGCGTGTTGGCGGTCGTGCTCGCGGCGGCGGCGCTCGCCGGGGGGATTTGCTTGGCCGAGCCATCGCCGTTGCCATCGGCCGGGGTGGTGGAAGCGCGCGCGCTCGACCGAGCACTGGCCGGGGCGGCGCAGCGACTGGCGCGCGGCGAGGTGACCGCCGCGCTGCGCGCGTTCGAGGAGGCCGCGCGGTGGGCCGAGCAAGCCGGCGACACGCTCGCCGGCACGCGCGCCGCCAACGGGCTCGCCGCGTCGCTCGTTGCCGCGGGGCGGCCGGACGAGGCGGCATTGCCGGCTCGACGCGCCCTGGCACTCGCGCGGGTGTCGGACGACGCGCGCGCGATCGCGCAGGCCACGGTGACGCAGGGAAGCCTCGAGGCGCTCGCCGGGCGTCCCGCGGTTGCAATCGAGCTGTTCGCGACGGCGGCGGCAGCAGCCCAAGCGGCCGGCGACAGGGGCATCGCCGCCAGGGCGATCGCGAATGCCGCGCGGGCCGCCGTGGCGGCCGGTCGCCTGGGCGAGGCGGAATCGCTCCTCGCGCGGGCGCGCGCGGAAGCCGACCGGCTGGAACCATCGACGGACCGCGTGACGGTGCTGATCGCGGTCGGCACGACGAGCGGCGAGCTGGCGGCAGCCGCGCCATCGCTCGCGACGGTATTCGATCGCGTGGCGATCGACGCATTGCGCGAAGCGGAGGCGCTCGCGCGGACATTGCGCGCGGGGACGTTGTCGTCGCATGCTTCGGGCGAGATCGGCATGATCGAGGCGCGGCGCGGCGAGCGCGAGGCGGCGCTCACCGACACGCTCGCGGCGGCGCTGGCGGCGCAGCGAGCGCAGGCGACGCACCTCGCGTTCCGTTGGGAGTGGCAGGCGGCGCGCCTGCTGCGTGACCTCGGTCGGGAGGATGCCGCCCTCGCCGCGTTCCGGCGCGCGGTGGACGCGCTGCGGGCCACGCGCGACGATGTTGCCTGCGAGTACGGGGCGCGCGGCGCCGCGTTGCGCCAGGCGACGGCGCCGCTGTACGCCGAGACGATCGACCTCGTGCTGCGCGAGGCGCCGCGGCGCGCCGAGGAGTCGGCGCGACAGGTCTTGCTGCGCGAGGCGCGAGGTCTCGCGGAGTCCGCGAAGGCGGACGAACTGCGCGACTACTTCCGCGACGAGTGCGTGACCGCGCTGGGCGGTCGCACCGTGTCGCTGGACGATCTCACGCCGCGCACCGCGGTCGTCTATCCGATCGTGCTGGCCGATCGCCTCGAGCTCCTCGCCGCGGTCGGCGGCCGCCTGTACCAACGCACCGTCGTCGTGTCCGCCGACGAGCTTGCCGCGGAGACCGGCAACTTCCGGCGCGCGCTGCAGCGGTTCCGCGGCAGCGAGCACGCGACGGTCGGCGCGCGCCTGCACGCGCGCCTCGTCGCGCCGCTCGAGCCGCTGCTCGTCGCGCACTCGATCGATACGCTCGTGTTCGTGCCGGACCGCTTCCTGCGCGGCATCCCCCTGGCCGCCCTCGCCGATGAACGCGGCTACGTCGTCGAGCGCTTCGCGATCGTCACCACCCCTGGGCTCGAGGTCACCGACCCGCGGCGGCTCGACGCGACCCGGAGCCGGCTGCTCGCCGGCGGCCTCACCCGGGCGGTGCAGGGCTTCGCCCCGTTGCCGGCGGTGGCCGGCGAGCTGGCGGCGCTCGGGCGCGATCACCAGGCAACGCTGCTCGTCGACGAGGATTTCACCGCCGACGCGTTCGCGGCGACGCTCGCCGCCGACGCCTACCGGATCGTGCACGTCGCCACGCACGGCAAGATCGAGGCCGACGCGCGCAAGTCGTTCCTGCTAACGTACGACGGGCGCCTGTCGATGGACGACGTCGACCAGATGATCGGCCGCAAGAAGCTGTCGCGGGCGCCGGTCGAGCTCCTCACATTGAGCGCGTGCGACACCGCGCTGGGCGACGACCGGGCAGCGCTCGGCCTCGCCGGCCTCGCGGTCAAGGCCGGCGCCCGCAGCGTGGTCGCAACGCTCTGGCCGATCAGCGACGAGGCGGCGGGGCTCTTGATGCCGGAGTTCTTTACCGGCATCCTGCGCGACGGATTGTCGCGGGCCGGCGCGCTGCAACGAGCGCAGCGGAAGCTGCTCGCCGATCCGCGCTTCGCCCATCCCGGATACTGGGCGCCGTTCCTGCTGATCGGCGGCTGGCTCTAGCGGCGCCGCGCGTTCCGGCCGCGGCGTCCGCGCGAGCCGCGGATCCCGCGCCGCCCATCTCGCCAGCCTTTCCCGCCTCGTCGGCGCCGCGTATGCTCTCGCGACTTGCGGCACGCCACGGAAGCGACATGGAGAAGCTCGGCCGGTACCAGCTGATGGAGATCGTCGGGGAAGGCGCGATGGCCCGCGTCTACAAGGCCCACGACCCGGAAATCTCGCGCACGCTCGCCGTCAAGCTGCTGAAGCCGCACCTCGCGTCGGACGACAACTATCGCGCGCGGTTCCTGAGAGAGGCGAAGGGCGCGGGCGTGCTGTCGCACCCGAACATCGTCACCATCTACGACGCGGGCATCGACGACGGCCACCCGTACATCGCCGAGGAGTTCGTCGAGGGGATGACGCTCGCCGATGCGATGCGCTCCGGCAGGCAGTTCTCGACGCGAGAGATCGTCGAGATCGGCATCCAGCTCGCCCGCGCGCTCGACTACGCGCACCGCAAGGGCATCGTCCACCGCGACGTGAAGCCGGGCAACGTCATGCTGGTCGCGAACACGACGACGGTGAAGGTCGCGGACTTCGGCATCTGCCGCATCGATGCCGCCGGCGAGACCGATCTCACGCAGCACACGCAGCTGGGCGACGTGCTCGGCACGCCAAACTACATGTCGCCCGAGCAGGTGATGGGGCAGAAGGTCGACTCGCGCTCCGACCTGTTCTCCGCCGGCGTGGTGCTCTACAAGCTGCTCACCGGCGTGTTGCCGTTCGAGGGGGACTCGATCATCACGGTCGCGGTCAAGATCGCGCAATCCGAGCCGCCGACGATCGAGAAGCTGCGCCCGGACGTTCCGGTCTCGTTGCGCCGCGTCGTCGACCGCGCGCTCAGGAAGCAGCCCGAGAAGCGCTACCAGTCGGGCGAGGACATGGCGCAGGCGCTGATCGGCGTGGCGCGCGAGATGAAGGAGCAGGCCGACGCGAAGGCCGCCGGCCGCCGCGTCTCGCTCGGCGTGCGCTGGGCGGCGATCATGGCGGTCCTCGTCGGGCTGACGATGCTCGCGACCGCGGGGATCCTCTACAACCGCCAGTACCAGGCGATGATGGACCAGGTGCTGGGCTACGGCGAGTCGCTCGCGAAGTTCATGTCGACGCAGAACGCCGTGCCGCTGCTCGGCGAGGACTGGGCGGCGATCGAGGTGTTCATCCAGGAGACGATGACCCGGCAGAACTTCCCCTACCTGGTCGTGACCGACGACGAGGGCGTCGTGCGCGGCAGCAACGATCCGGCGCAGATCGGCCAGAAGTACGTCGAGCAGATGGGTCGTCCCGTGGCCACGCCGGACAAGTCGCTCACGGTGCAGTCGCTCGCGCTCGCGGACGGGCGCGACGTGCTGAACTTCCGCTCGCCGATCCTGTTCCAGGGCACGAAGATCGGCGACGTGCACCTCGGCATCCTCGAGGAGCCGCTGTCGCGCGTCGCGCGGCTGATCCTCACGCTGCTCGGGATCCTCACGCTGGTCACGATCGGCACCGTGGTGCTCGGTGTCTACCTGCTCGCCCGGCGCCTCGCGCGGCCGATCAGGACGCTCAAGTCGGGCCTCGACGAGATCGCCGCCGGGCGCTACGACTTCCGCATCGCCGACCAGCGCTCCGACGAATTTGGCGAGCTCTTCCGGGCCTACGACCGCACGGCCGCGGCGCTCGAGGCTCGGCAGGATCGGCCGGGAGGGCCCGCGATCCCGCCGGGCGAGGGCACGATCGTCGTCGCAGGCCCCGCGGCCGCGGGCGCGAAGGTCGAGTCGTAGCGTGTTCGGCGACACCGCGAATGCCGTCGGCGCGCGGCGCCGTTCGGCGCGCCGCGCGCAGACGTCCGCGGTCATCGGGCTGGCGGTCGCCGTGCTCGCGGCGGGTTGCGCGCAGCAGGTTCCGCGCCCGGACGGCGAGCCGCAGGTGACCGCTCCCGTCACCGCGACGCCCGACGGCCCGGTGCTCGCGCGCGACCGGGACTACGTGGTCGTCGTGGCGCAGCCGGGCGACACGCTGGCCTCGCTCGCGGAGCGTTGGCTCGGCTCGGCGTCGCATCGCGGCGCCATCGCCGAGTTCAATCGCATCGACGAGGTGCGGCCCGGCCAGGCGGTCGCCATCGCGCTGGGCGGCCGCAACAACGTCGGCGTGCGCCCGGGCGCCGCGCAGGCGGTGACGATCCTCTGCTATCACCGCTTCGGCCCGCGCGCGAACACGCTCACCGTGACGCCTGCGGCGTTCGAAGCGCAGATGGGCTGGCTCGCCCGCAACGGCTACACGGCGATTCCGTTCTCGAGGCTCGACGCGTTCCTCGAGGGACGCGAACCGCTGCCGCCGAAGTCGGTGGTGATCACCATCGACGATGGCTACCGGGCAACGCACGAGGTGGCGTTCCCGATCCTCAGGAAGTACGGCTTCCCGGCGACGCTGTTCCTGTACACGGACTTCGTCGGCGCGCCTGATGCCCTCACCTGGGCGCAGATGCGGGAGATGATCGCCTCGGGCACCTTCGCGGTGCAGCCGCACAGCAAGTCGCACTCGAACCTCGCCGTGCGCCAGGCCGACGAGAACGAGGCGCGGTACCGCGAGCGCGTGCGACGCGAGATCGAGGTGCCGGTCGAGGCGATCCGCCGCGAATTGGGCGTGCGCACGCAGGTCTTCGCGTTTCCCTACGGCGACGTCAACGACGTCGTCGCCGCGGAGCTCAGGAACCGCGGCATCGAGATGGGCGTCACCGTGACGCCGGGCGGCAATGCCTTCTACGCCCCGCCGCTGATGCTGCGCCGGACCATGATCTTCGGCGGTGACGACCTGGATGCGTTCCGCGGCAAGCTCGTGAGCGCCGTCCCGTTCGGGAAGCCCTGACGATGCGGGCCGGCATTGCCGTCCTCTGCGTCGTGCTTGGCGGCTGCGCGCAGCCGCCACTGACGCCTGACACCGATGCCGGGCCCGGCGGGGT
>CAYQAF010000152.1:0-5596 GCA_964415375.1 uncultured Alcaligenaceae bacterium | reverse complement strand
ACCTCACCAGCGCCTTCGTCGCCGCGCAGGCCGCCTACCCGCACATGAAGCGCGCGGGCGGCGGCAAGATCGTCAACATCGGCTCGATGCTGTCGATCTTCGGCGCGTCGTTCGGTCCGGTGTACGGGGCGAGCAAGGGCGGCATCGTGCAACTGACGAAGTCGCTGGCCGTGACGTGGGCGCCGGACAACATCCAGGTCAACGCGGTGCTGCCCGGCTGGGTCGACACCGAGCTCACGCGCCGTGGCCGCACCGAGATCCCGGGGCTCGACCAGAAAGTGCTCGCCGGCACACCCGCCGGCCGCTGGGGCCACATCGACGACTTTGCGGGAATCGCCGTGTTCCTGGCCAGCGCCGCATCCGGTTTCCTGACGGGTGCCGCGATCCCCCTGGACGGCGGCTACTCGACGCAGCTGTGACGACTTCCGACCCGACGCCTGATTCGAAGGCGTGCGCTACTGCTTGTCCATGAACCGCCTGGCGCCCTGCTCCAGGAAATTGGCGAGCATCGCCTGCATCGCAGGAGCCTGCAGCTGCATCCACTGCCGCCACAGATCGGGCGTCAGGCCGACCGTGTCGCCCTCGCTCCGTCGCGTCGGTTCCTGCAGCTTCCTCTGGATGCCGAGCAGCGTGTTGACGTTCTCCTCCATGTACGCGCCTACCATCGTTTGCTGGGCCGCGCCATGGAAACGCACGATCTGGGCGAGCATCTCCGCACTGAACATCGGGGTGGCGCCGGACTCCTCCTCGAGAATGATCTGCAGCAGGATCGAGCGGGTGATGTCGGCGCCGGACTTGGCATCGACGACCTCGAAGTCGACGTTCTTCAGCACCAGCTGCTTGACGTCCGCCAGGGTGATGTAGCCGTCATTGGCAACGTCGTAGAGCCGTCGATTCGGGTATTTCCTGATGGTCCTCGGTGTATCGCTCATGGCGTCCCTCGGGCTGCGCTGCTCCACGCATTATGTGCCGCCGGTATCGCGGCCGCCGGCAACGAGGCGCGACGCCAAGTCGCCCGCTCATGCTGCAACGCAGCAAATAGTTCTTGACTTCCACAATTCCCGCCCATATCCTTCGGATTGTGCGGTGCAGCATTCTGTGACTTGGCTGGAGCAAGCCTCCGCTGGTCAACAGGCGGCACCCTGAACCGAGCCTGCTCGATCTCCGATCGGGCCCTTCCATCAGAAAGGGAACGCCATGTACCACGCCACCGAACAAGTCGCCGAGATCAACAAGGCCAACGTTGCGCAAGCCGCCAAGCTCGCCGCGCTCGTCATGGAAAACGCCGAGAAGCTCGCCAAGGTCAATCTGCTGACGGCGAAGAGCGCCCTCGCGCAAGGCATCGAAGGCGCGCAAGCCGTCGCCGCCGTCAAGGATGTCCAGCAGCTGTTCACCCTGAACGCCACGTTGGCGGAAGCGGGCGTGCAAGCAGCCATGGTTTACTCGCAGAACCTGTACCAGATCGCCACCGAAGCGCAAGCGCAGTTCGCGAAGCTGGTCGAGGAATCCCACGCCACCTATACCAAGGGCGCGACCGCCTGGGTCGACCAGGCCAGCAAGTCGGCGCCGGCCGGTTCGGAAGCCGCGGTCAACGCGTTCCGCCAGGGTCTGGCCGCCTCGTCGGCAGCGTTCGGGCAGTTCAACCAGGCCTCCAAGCAGGTCGTGAGCCTGGCCGATGCGAGCGTCCGCGCGGCTGCCGCCAACGCGTCGAAGGTCGTCGCGACGACCAAGGGCCGCAAGTCGGCCTGAACCCAAGCGCGCCAAGACGACGTGACGAATCGTCACGTCGTCTGCCGAGTCGATTCCGGGGGCCATGCGCATGTCGCTTGGCCCCTTGGTGCGCTTCGCAACGCACCGGGTGAGCGCGTAGTGCCGGTCGCCCGACCCGACCGGTGCGGTAGGGTGCCGAGCCTGCGCCCGTGCCGCTACCCGAAGGCTTGCGCGAAGTCCGCGATCAGGTCACCCTCGTCCTCGATTCCGACCGAGACGCGCACGAGCGAGTCCTCGATGCCCATCTCCGCGCGGCGCGCCGCGCCCATCTCCCAGAAGATCGTGTGTGCGACGGGAATCGCGAGCGTGCGGTTGTCGCCGAGGTTCGACGACAGCACGACGATACGCAACCGGTTCAGCAACTCGAACACGTCGAGCGCGGGGTCGACCTCGAAGGACAGCAGTGCACCGAAGTCGCGGAACAGCTCCCGCGCGATGGCGTGCTGCGGGTGCTGCGTCAGGCCCGGGTAGTGCACGCGCGCGACGCGCGGATGCGCAGCGAGGAAGCGAGCGAGGGCGCCGGCGTTCGCGCACTGGCGGCCCATGCGCAGCGCGAGCGTCTCCGCCCCCACGGCAATGTGGTGCGCCTGCTCGGGCGAGAGCGTGCCGCCGAAGTCGCGCAGCCCCTTCTTGCGGATCTGCGTGATGCCCCACAACCGCGGATCCGCACCGCGATACGCCGGCAGGATGTTGGACCAGCGGGTCCAGTCGAAGCGGCCAGTGTCGGTGATGCTGCCGGCCAGTGCGTTGCCGTGGCCGCCGACATACTTGGTGAGGGCATTGACGACGAGCCCCGCGCCGACCGACTTCGGGCGGAACAGCCAGGGCGAGGTCATCGTGTTGTCGACGACGTAGAGGATGCCCCGCGCCTCGCACAGCGCGCCGATCCGCGCGAGGTCGGCGACCTGCGTGCGAGGGTTCGCGATCGTCTCGACGAACACCATGCGCGTTTCGGACCGGATCGCCCGTTCGACTTCGGTCACTGCCGTGGCGTCGACGAAAGAGACCTGCGTGCCGTGAGCCTGGAGCGTCTGCAACAGGCTGTTCGTGTTGCCGAACAGGTAGTGGCTCGCGACGATGTGGTCGCCTGCGCGCAGGAGCGCGAGCATCGCGGCGGCGATCGCCGCCATCCCGGTGGCGAAGGACACGGTCGCGATGCCCTCCTCCATCGCGCTGACCTTGGCCTCGAGCGCCGCGGAGGTCGGGTTGCCCTGCCGCCCGTAGACGTGGCCCGGCTGGCGACCCTGGAACACCGCGGCCAGGTCGCGCGCGTCGCGGTAGCCGTAGGCGACCGAGACATGCAGCGGCTTGTGCAGCGCGCCGTGCTCGATCGCGGCGCCGCGGTCGGAATGCAGGATCGTGGTGGTGAAGCCGCGCGATTCGCGTTCGGTCATTGCCAGGTCGTCCACAAACAAAAAACCCGTCGAGCCGCAAAGCCGGACGGGTTTCGTGTGCCCCGCCCGGAATCCCCGGGCTGGAGCGGTCCTCGCTTTAGCGGCATTTGTTACGCGCCCGCAAGCTGAAGCCTCAAATCGGCGCGAACGAAGTATAGCCGCCCGCCGCGCGTCGCGCCAGCCGTCGGTCGGTCGGGTTCAGGCGTCCCCTCCGCCGCCGTCACCACCCCCGGTGTCGCCGCTCGCGCCCCCGCCACCCCAGCCCCCGCCGCCGCCGTGGCTACCGCCGTCGCCCGGTCCGTCATCGGCACGGCTGCCGCCCGCAGCGACGGCCGCGGCGAGGAGCACGGCCATCTCGGCACCGTCACCGGAGGCGTTGCGCCGAGCACTCGCCGAAGCCGCATGCATGGCGCGGCGGCGGCGCCGCCACACCGCGAGGCGCCAGACGACGAACACGGCGAGCACCGCGACTGCGGCCAGTCCCATGGCGGTGGAGGTCATCGGGGCACTGTCTCCGTGGCATCGTTCACGGCACGATCATGCCGTGGCGCGACACGCACGCGCCGCCATTCGGTCGCCCCGAACCGCGGCTCGTCGCAGCGTGGCGGATCAGCCCGCCACGCCCTCGCGCGCGGCGTCGACGAGGTCCGGATCGTCGTTGCCGCGCTCTTCGTCGCGGTGGTCGGCGAGGTGCGTGAGGTAGTCGGCGGTGATGTCGCCGGTCACATAGCGGCCATCGAAGCACGAGGCCTCGAAATCGGACAGTCGTGGATTCGCGCCGCGGACCGCGCGCTTCAGGGCAGCGATTTCCTGGTAGATCAGCAGGTCGGCGCTGATCTCCCGGGCGACCTCGGCCTCGGTACGGCCGTTCGCGACCAGTTCCCGCGGCGTGGGCATGTCGATGCCGTACACGTTCGGATAGCGCACCGGCGGCGCGGCGGAGGCGAAGTAGACCTTGCGCGCGCCCGCCTCGCGCGCCATCTGCACGATTTCGCGGGAGGTCGTGCCGCGCACGATCGAGTCGTCGACGAGCAGCACCACCTTGCCGTGGAACTCGCTGACGATCGGATTGAGCTTCTGGCGCACGCTCTTCTTGCGGATCGCCTGCCCCGGCATGATGAACGTGCGTCCGATGTAGCGGTTCTTGATGAACCCTTCGCGGTACGGCAGCGCGAGCCGGTTCGCAAGCTCGAGGGCGGACGGGCGGCTCGAGTCGGGAATGGGGATCACGACGTCGATGTCCTGCGCCTCCGGCATCACGCCGATCCGCGCCGCGAGTTCGGCACCCATCTTCATGCGCGCCTGGTACACGGACGTCCCATCGATCACCGAATCGGGCCGCGCCAGGTACACGTACTCGAAGATGCAGGGCTGCAGCCGAGGATCGTCGGCGCACTGCCGGGAATGCAGCGAGCCCGAAAGATCGACGAACACCGCTTCGCCAGGCTCCACGTCGCGCAGCAGCTTGAACCCGAGCGCGTCGACCGCGACCGACTCGGAGGCGACCAGGTATTCGCTGCCGACGAGCGCGTCGTTGTGGCCGATGCACAGGGGACGGATGCCGAACGGGTCGCGGAACGCGAGCAATCCGTAGCCCGCGATCATCGCCACGACCGCGTAGGCGCCGCGGCAGCGCTGGTGCACGCCGGCAACCGCGCGGAAGATCGCGTCGGGGTCCAGGCGGTGGTGGCTCGCCGCGCGCTCCAGCTCGAGCGCGAGCACGTTCAGCAGCACCTCGCTGTCGCTGTTGGTGTTGACGTGCCGGAAGTCCTGCTCCCAGAGCTCGTGCTTCAGGCGCGCCGAATTGGTGAGGTTGCCGTTGTGGCCGAGCGTGATGCCGAACGGCGAGTTCACGTAGAACGGCTGCGACTCGAGATCCGAGAACGCACTGCCCGCCGTCGGGTAGCGGCAGTGGGCGATGCCGGTGCTGCCGGAGAGGTCGCGCATGTTGCGCGTCCTGAACACGTTCTGCACGAGCCCCGGGCCCTTGTACATGTGGAACACCGGGCCCTCGCTCGTGACGATCCCGGCGGCGTCCTGTCCGCGGTGCTGCAGGAGCAGCAGGCCGTCGTAGAGCAACTGGTTGACGGGTGTGTGCGCGACCACACCGAGAATGCCGCACATCGCGTCTTAGACCTTACGTGGCGCCGGGGCCGTCCGCCGGTCCGGGTAGGCGAGCCGCTGCGCCCACTGCGGCGGCAGCCAGGGCCGCAGCGACAGCGCAGCCTCCTCGAACGGCGAGACCAAAGTCGAATTCTGCCACCAATCGCGCGACGGCAGGGCAGTGAGTCCCGCCACCAGCACGAATGCGAGCACGAGCACGGCGCCGCGCGCCATTCCGAACAGGCCGCCAAGGCCGCGGTCGACGAAGCCGAGCCCCGCCTTGTGGATCACGGAGCGCAACGGCCACGTCCGCAGCCACATCCGCGGCC
>CAYQAF010000151.1:0-5613 GCA_964415375.1 uncultured Alcaligenaceae bacterium | reverse complement strand
GGCAGCGCGGCCACCGAGCTGGCGAGCGCCACCGCCGCGCCCGCCGGGACACCGCTTTTGGTCGCCTCGCCGCTGATGTTGACCTGCACGAGCACCTCCAGCGGCGCGCAATCGGCCGGGCGCTGCGCCGACAGGCGCTCAGCGATCTTCAGGCGGTCGACGCTCTCGACGCGGTCGAACACGGCGGCGGCCTCGCGGGTCTTGTTGCCCTGCAGCGGCCCGATCAGCACGAGTTCGAGGCCGGGGAGGTCGGCGAGCTCGGCGCGCTTGGCGGCACCCTCCTGCACGTAGTTCTCGCCGAACGCGCGCTGGCCCGTGGCGTGCACGGCACGAATCGCGGCGGACGGAAACGTCTTGGATACGGCCAGCAGCGTCACCTCCGCGGGGTCGCGGCCGGCATCCCGGGCCGCCCGGGCCATTCGCGCCTTCACGTCTTGCACCGCGTTGTCGTAGAGGGCCATAATGCCATGACAATGGCATCGGGACCCGCCGGCACGCATTTTGCGTACGGTTTCGGGGTCGGACGCCAGTGCGTCGAGGGATTATAGATGGACATCACCGAGCTCCTGGCCTTCGCGGTCAAGAACAAGGCCTCCGATCTCCACCTGTCGTCGGGGCTGCCCCCGATGATCCGGGTCCACGGGGACATCCGGCGGATCAACCTGCCGCCGATGGAGCACGAGGACGTGCACGCCATGGTGTACGACATCATGAGCGACGCGCAGCGCAAGATGTACGAGGAGCACCTCGAGGCCGACTTCAGCTTCGCGGTGCCGAACCTCGCGCGCTTCCGGGTCAACGCGTACAACCAGCAGCGCGGCGCCGCGGCGGCGTTCCGCACGATTCCCTCGAAAGTGCTGTCGCTCGAGGAGTTGAACACGCCGAAGATCTTCGCCGAGGTGACCAACCGCCCGCGCGGCCTGATCCTCGTCACCGGCCCCACGGGTTCCGGCAAGTCGACCACGCTCGCGGGCATGGTCAACCACGTCAACGAGAACGAGTACGGGCACATCCTCACGATCGAGGACCCGATCGAGTTCCTCCACGAGTCGAAGAAGTGCCTGATCAACCAGCGCGAGGTGGGGCCGCACACGCTGTCGTTCTCCAACGCGCTGCGCGCCGCGCTGCGCGAGGATCCCGACTACATCCTGGTGGGCGAGATGCGCGACCTCGAGACGATCCGCCTCGCGCTCACCGCCGCCGAGACCGGCCACCTCGTGTTCGGCACGCTGCACACGAGCTCCGCCGCCAAGACCGTCGACCGCATCATCGACGTGTTCCCCGCGGCCGAGAAGGACATGGTGCGGGCGATGCTCTCCGAGTCGCTGGTGTGCGTGATCTCGCAGACGCTGCTGAAAACCAAGGACGGCCAGGGCCGGCTCGCGGCGCACGAGATCATGCTCGGCACGCCCGCCATTCGCAACCTGATCCGCGAGAACAAGGTCGCGCAGATGTACTCGTCGATCCAGACCAGCCAGTCGGCGGGGATGCAGACGCTCGACCAGTGCCTGGTGGAGCTGGTGCGCCGCAATTTGATCCAGACCGCCGACGCGCGGCAGCGCGCAGTGAACAAGGAACTGTTCGGCGGGTAGCCGGAAGGAATTTTCATGGAACGCGAACGCGCCACCAAGTTCATCCACGAACTGCTCGACCTGCTCTACAAGCAGAAGGGCTCCGATCTGTTCATCACCGCCGACTTCCCGCCGGCGATCAAGGTCGACGGCAAGATCAGCCCGGTGTCGAAGTCCGCGCTGTCGCCGCAGCACACGATCGAGCTGGTGCGCAGCGTGATGAACGACAAGCAGGCGGCCGAGTTCGAGGCGTCGAAGGAGTGCAACTTCGCGATCAGCCCGCCGGGCATCGGCCGCTTCCGCGTCAACGCGTTCGTGCAGCAGGGGCGCGTCGGCATGGTGCTGCGCACGATCAACACCAACATCCCCAAGTTCGAGGAGCTGGGGCTGCCGCCCGTGCTGAAGGACGTGATCATGTCGAAGCGCGGGATCATGCTGTTCGTCGGCGCGACCGGCTCCGGCAAGTCGACGTCGATGGCGGCGCTGCTCGGCTACCGCAACGAGAACAGCTTCGGACACATCATCACGATCGAGGACCCGATCGAGTTCGTGCACCAGCACCACAACTGCATCGTCACGCAGCGGGAGGTCGGTACCGACACCGACGGCTGGCAGATCGCGCTGAAGAACACGCTGCGGCAGGCCCCCGACGTGATCCTGATCGGCGAGGTGCGCGAGCGCGAGACGATGGACTACTCGATCGCCTTCGCCGAGACCGGCCACCTGTGCCTCGCGACGCTGCACGCGAACAGCACCAACCAGGCGCTCGACCGCATCATCAACTTCTTCCCCGAGGAGCGCCGGGCGCAGCTCTTGATGGACCTCTCGCTCAACGTGCGCGCCTTCGTGGCCCAGCGGCTGATTCCGCGCCGCGACGGGCGCGGCCGTGTGCCGGCCGTCGAGGTGATGCTGAACTCGCCGCTCATTTCCGACCTGATCTTCAAGGGCGACGTCTCCGGCATCAAGGAGATCATGAAGAAGTCGCGCGAGCTCGGCATGCAGACCTTCGACCAGTCGCTGTTCGACCTCTACGAGGCGGGCCTGATCAGCTACGAGGACGCGCTGCGCAACGCCGACTCCCTGAACGACCTCCGGCTCGAGATCAAGCTGCACGGCAAGGAAGCGAAGAACCGCAACATCTTCGCCGGCACGGGCAACCTCGACCTGGTGCCGGACGTACAGCAGAGCCCGGCGGGATCTCGATTCTAGAGCCCGAGTGACCGGCGGTCCCGCGTCGCCGCCCCCCCCGGCGCCGAGCGGCGGCGGTGCGCATGGTAGGCTAGCGAACTTTCGCAAGCGCTCGCCGCGCAATGCCATGGCCGGCCTCGACAAGACCACGCCCGCACCCACGGAAATCAAGCTGCACCAGACGTCGCGGGTGCTCGAGATTGCCTTTTCCGACGGGCGCGCGTTCAAGCTTCCGTACGAGTTGTTGCGCGTCTACTCGCCGTCGGCCGAGGTGCGTGGCCACGGGCCCGGGCAGGAGACGCTGCAGGTCGGCAAGCGCGACGTGACCATCGCCGCGGTCGAGCCGGTGGGGCACTACGCGATCCAGCCGCGGTTCTCCGACGGGCACGACTCCGGCATCTTCTCGTGGGACTATCTCTACGAGCTGGGCCGTGACCAGGATGCGCTGTGGGAGCGCTACCTCTCGAAGCTCGCCGCCGCGGGCGCGAGCCGCGACCCGTGAGCCCGGCCCCCGAACGACCGGTGGACAAGACGCATTTCGGCTTCGAGCAGGTGGATTCGTCCGAGAAGGCGGGTCGCGTGCGCGGCGTGTTCGACTCGGTCGCGCGCCGCTACGACCTGATGAACGACCTCATGTCGGCCGGCCTGCACCGGCTGTGGAAGCGCTTCACCGTGCAGATCGCCGGCGTGCGCGCCGGCGGGCAGGTGCTCGACCTTGCCGGCGGCACCGGCGACCTCGCGCGGCTGTTCGCCCGGGCGGTCGGACCGACCGGCCGCGTCGTGCTGTCCGACATCAACTACGCGATGCTCGCGGAAGGTCGCGACAAGCTGCTCGACCGCGGCCTCGTACTGCCCATCGTGCAGTGCAACGCCGAGGCGCTGCCATTTCCCGATCGCAGCTTCGACGCCGTGTCGATCGGCTTCGGCCTGCGCAACGTCACCCGCAAGGAGGCGGCACTCGCCGAGATGCGGCGGGTGCTGAAGCCCGGCGGCGTCGCGCTGGTGCTCGAGTTCTCCCGCGTCTGGGCGCCGCTCGCCCCGGCCTACGACTGGTACAGCTTCAATGTGCTGCCCCGGATCGGGCGCCTGGTGGCGAAGGACGACGGGAGCTACCGCTACCTCGCCGAGTCGATCCGCATGCACCCGGACCAGGAATTGTTGAAGTCGATGATGGAACAGGCGGGCTTCGACCGTGTCGAATACCACAACCTGGCCGCGGGCGTGGTTGCCGTGCACGTCGGCAGGGTCTTTTGACAATCGCAGGAGCGAAACGCATGAAGCATCTCGTCACCCTCGCCATGGCCGCACTCGCCGCCGGCACGATGATCGCGGCCGAAGTCGCCGACGCCAAGCGCGTGGGCGGCGGCCGCAGCCTCGGCGCGCAACGCCAGGCCACGCCTCCGCCGGCGGCGCCGTCGTCGCCCGCAGCCGCACCCGCCGGTGCCGCGTCCAACCCGGTGATGCCAGCGCAGCCGGGCGCCGCCGCAGCCATGAAGGGCACCCCCGCCGCGGCCGCCGCGGGGGCGAGAACCGGGGCATCGCGCTGGCTGGGTCCCGTCGCCGGCATTGCCGCGGGCCTCGGGCTCGCCGCGCTGGCCTCGCACCTCGGCATCGCCGAGGAAATGATGAGCCTCATCGTCGTCGTGCTGATCGCGCTCGCCGCGTTCGCACTGCTGCGCATGTTCCTCGCGCGCCGTGCCGCGCCGTCGCGCCCGCTCGAATACGCGAGCAGCGCCCCCGGTGCCGGGACGATCGCCGGTCCCGGGCCGGTCGCCGACGAGCCGGTATTCGGCGGCGCCCGCGCTCCGCGCGACGCGGCGCCCGCGGTACCCGCGGCGGCGCCGAGAGTTCCCCCGGGCTTCGCGGTCGAACCGTTCATCCGCCAGGCGCGGGTGCAGTTCGCGCGCGTGCAGGATGCCTACGACAAGGGCGATCGCGATGCGCTCGCCGATGTGATGACGCCCGAGCTCTTCGCCGAGGTCGCGCATGACCTCCAACGCCGCGCAAACCATGCTGCCACCGAGGTCGTCGCGCTGAACGCAGAGCTCCTCGAAGTGGTGACCGACGGCGACCGCCACTGGGCGAGCGTGCGTTTCCGGGGGCTGGTCCGCGAGGACGGCGAGCCGATGCCGAGGCCGCTCGACGAGATCTGGAACCTGTCGAAGCCGGCGGACGGATCGTCCGGGTGGCTTCTCGCCGGCATCCAGCAACCCGACCAGCAACCCGCCTCGGTCTGATCCCGGACGCGCGGTGACGGACCCCGCGTCCGCGATCGGCGAGAGCCTCGCCAACCGCGTGCTCCGGGAAGAGTCCTGGGCGCGCGACAAGTTGCGCCCGCACGCCGGGCGCTCGTTCACTCTGGCGTGCGGCCCGGTGTCCTCGGGCTACACGGTGCACGACGAAGGCACGCTCGGCGCGCGCGCACCGGGCGGCGGTTCCGCCGACGCGGAGCTCTACCTGTCGCCGCTCGACCTGCCCGGGTTCCTTGCCGATCCCTCGCGCTGGAACGCGCGTGTCACGGCAACCGGCGACGCCGCGCTGATCGCAACGCTGAAGGAGCTCGCGGGCACGCTGCCATGGTTCGTCGAGCGCGCGTTCGCCAAGGCGCTCGGGCCGGTGGTCGGGCAGCGCGTCGCCGACGCGGGCAGGCGCATCCTCGCGTTTCCGGAGTACGCCGGCGCGCGGCTCACCGACAACGTCGCGAGCTATCTCCGCGACGAGACGGGGACGCTCGCCCGCGGCGACGAGGCGCGCGCCTTCGCCGCCGACAACGCCGCGCTGGCGGCGCGCGCCGAAGATCTCGCCGCGCGCATCGCCGGGCTCGACGCCGCGCACCCGCCCGCCGCGACGTAGC
>CAYQAF010000150.1:0-5616 GCA_964415375.1 uncultured Alcaligenaceae bacterium | reverse complement strand
TGCAGTCGTAGAAACGGACCGCCAGGACCTGATCACCGAAGTCGCGCGGATCACCGGCGATCGCGGCGTGCCCCACGCGCTCGACTGCGTCGGAGGCGATCTGGCGGGCCACGTCGTGCGATGCCTCGGTCTCGCCGGCCAGCTCGTGATCTACGGTACGCTCGGCACGAGCCCGCTGCAGATCCCGGGTCGCGACCTGATGATGCCGGCGGCGCGGATCTCAGGATTTCTCCTCCCCGTGTGGATGGCGCAGCAGACGCCGCTCAAGCTGCTCGGCATGCTGCGCGCGATTCGTCGGCTGACGGTTGAGGGGATGTTCCACACCGAGGTCGGCGCGACGTATCCCCTGGAGCAGGTGAACGAGGCGATCACCGCCTCACTCGCGCCCGGGCGCACGGGAAAGGTACTGCTGCAGCTAGGGGCGGGCGCTCGCCCTCCCGTCACTTGAGGCAGACCACCAACCGGGCGGCGTGGCTGCGCCAGTTGATGGGAATCACGACGGGGAGGCAGTCGGCAGGCGGCGGCACACGAGCGGCGTTGCCGACGGTGACGATCGGCACCGAAATCGCGAACTGATCGCCGAAGTCCCGCCGCGCGTTGCCGGAAATCGTGTTTGCGACCTCGCCGACCAGGTCGCACAGGTTCTCGTGCGAAACGTTGCTCTCGTTCATCCTCATCAGCAGCACGGTGAGCATGCCGCGCGGGGCGGTGAAATACACCACCCCGTGGCGGCGTCCTGACACCGTGATGACGCCCGTGAACTCGTGCAGGTCGGGAAAGCCCTGCGTGGCCAGGTACGGTGAACCCAGCGACGCCGGCTGCTGTGCGGCGACCTCGAAGTATCGCGTCGTGCCGTTCACGAAGGTGCGGATATCACGCTCGTCGATCATGACGCACGGGCTCCGCGCAGCAGTTCCTCGAGCGCCTCGTTGAGCTGCCGGTCGGAGAACGGCTTGTTCAGGAAGCCGTTGGCGCCTTTCTCCATCGCCTCGACCGCGGTTGCCTTGTCGGCAAGGGCGGAGATCACGAGGATCAGCACCTCGGGCTTCATCTGCACGAGTTTCTCGACGCACTCGATGCCGTCCATGTGCGGCATGGTGATGTCCATGGTGACCACGTCCGGGTCGGTGGCGCGGAACAGTTCGAGCGCCTCGCGACCGTCCGCCGCGGACCCGACCACCTGCAGGTCCGGGATCTGTTGCGATCGTTCGATGCGTCGACGGACGATGTTCGAGTCGTCGACGATCAGCATCCGGATCGGCTGCAGGCGTGCGGACAGTCGGGCTGGCATGGTGCTTGATCCAGCGGGTGGCTCAGGCGACGGCGTCGTCTTGCGCCGCGGGTTCTGCAAACAGGACCCGGAACCGGGTGAATCGGCCCGGCGTCGTCGAGACCGCGACCTTGCCGCCTAGATCCCGGACCGTTTTCCGCACGATATCGAGGCCAACGCCACGTCCCGAATCCCGGTCCGCGCCGTCGCGTGTCGAGAACCCGGCCTTGAAGATGAGGCCGAGAGTCCCTGTCTGGTCGAGTGCTCGCGCCTGCTCGTCGCCGAGCAGTCCGCGCCGTACCGCAGCCTCCCTGACGCGTTCCGCGTCGATTCCGGCTCCGTCGTCCCGGAAGTCCAGTTCACAGGCCTGCCCCTGCAGCCTGAACGCCAGGCGCAGCTCGCCGGTCTCGTCCTTGCCGAGCCCGCGGCGCACCTCCATCTCCTCGATGCCGTGCACGACCGAGTTGCGGACGAACTGGATCGCGACTTCGCGTATCGCCTTCCGATACTGGTCCGGCACGTGTTCGAGTCCGTGGGCCACCAGGCGGACCTTCTTGCCGCACTGCCCGGCAATCCGCTGCGCGAGGGCGTTGAGCATGCCTGCCAGCTCGGACGCAGCAGGTGGGGACGCCGCCTGCAAATCGGTGCCCACGGGAAGGGGCGGCGTCGCGTTCAGCTGCGCCGCGGAACGCAGTCCGTCGAGCCGGCCGATCAGGTCCTGGATCGATTTCAGGTGCCCGAACAAGTCATCCAGACGGACCACGAGGGGAAGGAAGTCGTTGCCTGACAAGGTCGGTCGCTCTCGAAGCCCCTGCAACAGGTCCTCGAATGCGTGCGCGCGACTCTCGAAGCTGCCGAGGCCCAGGGCGCTTGCCTCACCCTTGACCTTGTGGATCTCGCGGAACACGAGATCGAGCTTGTTGCGGAACTCCGCATCGCTCTTCGCCGGCACCTTGAGCACGGTATTGACCATGCGCAGCGCGGCGTAGCTGTTCGACAGGAATGCCGCGAGCTGGTCCGGCTCGACATGCAGAATGCCGAGCAGCATGTCGAGCTGGGTCGACGCCGAGTCCTGCGAGTCCTTGAGCTCGCGGCCGAGCAGCACGCGCGACGTCACGTCGCTGACCGACACGAGGATCTGCCGCAGCTTCCCGTCGCGCCGTACCCGGTGGAACGCGAACTCGAGGTAGCGCGTGTCGCGGCCCGCCGGGCCCTGGTCGATGGTGACCTCGACCTCGGCGAGCGGGTTGATGCTGCGGATCAGGTTCTCGTTGGCGCGCTCGCCCCACAGCAGCTTCACGTACTTGGTTGCGGTCGAAAGCGTGGCGTCCGTCACCAGGCCGCGCAGCAGGTCCTCGAAGGCGAGCCCGTCGAAGTGCTCGCGACGGAACAGCGTCGACAGAGCCGCGGAATATGCCTTGCCGATGCGGAGGTCGCTGTCGAGCAGGAACAAGCCTTCCTTGACGGTGCCGAGGATCTCCTGCGTCTGCTGCCGGGCTTCCCGCGCCAGGCCTTCCTCGCGCGTCTTACGCCACTGGAAGTAGGCGAGCAGCCCAATGAGCAGTACGGCGAAGGCCACGCCGACGATCATGAGCCGACGCAGTGTCGCCGCGCCCGTTACGGAGTCGCGCTCGAGGTCCGCGCCGATGCTGGTCATCGCCGCGTTCAGTCCCGGCGTGTTCAAACGACCGAATTCCAAGGCCCCGCGGGTGTCGGCCAGGAGCGTGCGGCCGCCGGAATTCATCCGGGTCCCGAAGGCATCGGAATCAAGGTAGGGAATCCCGGAATAGCCGGCGACCGGCTCGAGAATGCGGCGGTACTGCGACCAGATCGACGCGACCCTGCCGAGTTCCGGGGAGTCGCTGGCCGCCGTCCGCTGCAGTTCCGCCAGCGCCGCGTCGTATTCGCGCAGTTGCGCGTCGAGATTCTCGATCGCCTCGCCCAGGTAGCTGCCGGCGCTGAGCCCGTCCCGCACTGCGACCAGCGACTGCATCATCGCGTCGGGGTGGCCCCGTTGCTCGCTCACCAGTTTGAGCGCGGCGGTGCTGGCGGACAACTCATTCGCCAGTCGGTAGCCGGGCACCAGCACCGTGGCGACGAAAGCGACCAGCAACGCGAGGAAGACGAACGCGGCTGCGTGATCCTTGAAACGTCGGGGCAGGTCACGCATCGCGGCGCGCTCTCTTGGTTCCAGGTGGCGATCCGGCATCAGGGCGGCGTCCCGTTCTCGGGTCTGAACACCAGGGACTGCAGGGTACTTGCTTCGACGGCGTGGCCATTCACCTCGGCGGGTTTGAATCGCCATCGCTTGACCGCGGCGAGGGTTGCTGCGTCGAAGACGCCGGCGGGCGTCGATTCGATGACCTCGGCGCTCTTGACGCGGCCGTCGGTGTCGACGGTGATGCGCACGCGCACCGTTCCCTCAATCTCGTCCTCGAGTGCCTGCCTCGGGTAGACCGGGGGCACGAAGCGAGTGCGCTTGAGCTCGGCGGTCCGCGCTGCCTGCGGCTCCGCCGCACCCGGACGCCGTGCTGCAGCGAGCCTGGATTCGAGTTTGCCGACCTCCGTCAGGTCGACGTCCAGAGCCCGGGCTGCAGCCAGGTGCGCCTGCGCGGCGTCGAGCGCCTGCTGGTCGAGCAAGGCGCGGGCTCGCTCGATCAACCTGGCCGAGAGTTCGGGCGCCACGGTCGCCGCCTGCGCCCCCTTGGGATCCGTGCTGCGCAACTCATCGAAGTAGAACAACGCGCTGTCCTGCGACGGTTCGAGCAGCCGCCCATCGCGGGTTCGCGTCTGGATGAGTCCCACCAGTCGCTCCGTTTCGGACGCCTTGCGCGCGGCAGCCGGTGCGAAGCTGGCGGCCGTGAAACCCAGGGCGCGAGCCTCGGACAGCCAGCGCTCTGCCTCGGCCGGTTGCCGTTGCGCCTGCGCAGCCTGAGCAAGCTGCACGAAGGCCATGCCGAGCTGCCGCGTGGCGGCAGCGCGACGGCGCGGGTCCGGCGACAACTTGCGCAGCTGCTCGAGATGGTATTTCGCGCTGTCGTTTCCCGGCTCGAGCAACTTGCCTTCCTTGATGCGTGTCGAGATCAACTCCAGGAGCTGCAACGCGCGCGCGTCGTCTTCCCTCCGGCCGATCTCGTCATGCCAGTGCGCGAGCCGCTCGGCCGTCAGCATCTGCGCCGACGCCGCCTCGCGCAGGAGCAGGTTCGCGCGGTCCAGGGCTCCGTTCTCGACGGCGGCGGCAATCTGAACCTCCACGACCTGCGATTCGAAGCCGGCCAGCGCAGGATCGCCCGGCTTGATGACCTTGAGCTGCGCAACGAGCGTCGCCGCGTCGTCGAACCGCCGTTCGGCCAGCGCGGACTGCAGTCGCTCGTCGAGGACGGCGCCGATCCGCTCGAGCCCCTCACGGGCTTCCCCGTTGGCGGGGTCCTGGGCCAGCACCGCGCCGTAGAGCGCCAGGGCGTTGTCGCGATCCGGGGGGGTGAAGCGGCGCTCGCGGAACGCGGCGCGCGCACCTTCGAGAAGCTCCTCGACCGAACTCTGGGGGCTTGGCCCCGGTTCGGGTGCGACAGAGTGCGGCGGTAGTGCCATGGACGGCACGACGGATGACGTCCCAGTGCGCGCGTCGGTCACCGGATCGGGGCGACTCGCGAAGTACCACCCAGCCGCCAGCGCGGCGAGCACTAGAGCAACGGCGCCGATCACCGCAGCCTGTGGCGGACGCCGGCGCGCTGTCTCGATCGCCAGGATTGGCTCGGCCTCGATCACGGTGACGACGGCTTCCGGTGCTGCAGGAGGGCAAGTCGCGATCGTCGGGGTCGGACTCACGGGATTCAGGAGGGCGAATCTCGAGAGCGCCTCTTCACGCGCGCCTTCAAGCA
Source organism: uncultured Alcaligenaceae bacterium (assembly GCA_964415375.1). Lineage (GTDB taxonomy): Bacteria > Pseudomonadota > Gammaproteobacteria > Burkholderiales > Casimicrobiaceae > VBCG01. The sequence continues at coordinate 465 of CAYQAF010000150.1, read as the reverse complement.
CAGCGGCAGTCTTCTCGGTCTCGATCGGAATCGACAGCACGGCAAACGCCGCCGATCCCTTGATCGCGCCGGCGACGGTCTCCGTCTGGGCGTCGGGTGCGAACACGACCACGACGCTCGCGTCGGACAACGAAAGCAGCCACTCGACCGCCTGGCCGATGTCCTGCTGGTCACGCGCGTCGAGCAGGATCAGCTGCGCCCGGCCTGCCACGACCTGACTGTCGGTTGCTTCGAGAGCGTCGACGTGACGGAGAGTCGATTCTCCATCGAGCGCCGGTCCGACCTGCTCGAGGAAATCGTCGCGTGCGGAGACTGCGATCAGGTCCACTCGCGGTGTGCCGGAACTCCGTGCCTCGGGCGTCGTCGCACGGGTCGGGTCCGGTCTGGCTTCGATCGGCTCGTCCATCGCGGCCAAGTGAACCTCTTGCGAACCTGTCGGGTGGGTGATCCGCGGAATCACGGATG
>CAYQAF010000149.1:0-5686 GCA_964415375.1 uncultured Alcaligenaceae bacterium | reverse complement strand
CCACGCTCATCATCGTCCAGAATCACGCAACACGCTCGGCGCTTCCCAGACGACACCAGGCACGCATCGTCGTTCGACCCAACACGTCACTGCCCAAAGCGCTGACTCCAGCCCGCGCCGACAGGTCCGGGTAGAACAGGTCCGTAGGCGCGGCAGCGCGCACGCCGCGGGCGTGCTGCAGCGCCTCGTACTCGGGGAAGAGGCGCAGCGGCACCGGAGCCACGCCGCCGACAGTCTCGTCGAGGAAGATCCTGAGCTTGCGGCACGCGCGGTCGACGCCGTCCACCGCCGCGGGCACCGACGCCGCGGGCAGATCCTCGAGACGCGCGAGGTGCCGCTCGATCTCGTCGGTGAACGCGACGACGGCGTCGAGCCCGACCATGTGGATGGCGCCGGCCGCCTGGTGGACGTGCGTGCGCGCGTGCTTCAGGTGTGACCGGTCGTCCGGATTGGCACGCAACGCGGCGAGCGCGTCGAGGCCCCGGGCGAGCGACTGGTCGATCTCCTGCTGGACCCACGACAGCGGGCCGAGGTCGAAATCGGTAGCGAGTTCCGTGGCCACGGCGATCGTTCCTTGCTGGACCTAGACTTTGAAGCCCGCGACGGAAGAGCGAAGCTCGGCGGCGAGTCGGGTCAGCTGTCCGATCGACACGTTGGTCTGCTTCGTGCCCTCGGTCGTCTCCTCGGTGATCCGCAGGATGCCCTGCATGCCCTTGGTCACCTCCGACACCGACGTCGACTGCATCTGCGTCTGCGACGAAATCCGGGCGATCAGCTCGGCCAGGTCGCGCGACACGTTCTGGATCTCGGAGAGCGCCTGGCCGGCGGCGTCGGAGAGCTTCGCGCCCTCGACCACGCCCACCGTCGACTTCTCCATGGCCGCGACCGCGTCCTGGGTGTCGGCCTGAATGGTCTTCACGATCGCGTCGATCTGCTTGGTCGCCTCTGCGGAGCGTTCTGCGAGCCGCTGCACTTCCTCGGCCACGACCGTGAACCCGCGGCCTGCCTCGCCGGCCGACGCCGCCTGGATCGCGGCGTTCAGCGCGAGCACGTTGGTCTGCTCGGTGATGTCGGAGATGAGCTCCACGATCTCGCCGATCTCGAGCGAGGATTCGCCGAGCCGCTTGATCCGCTTCGACGTGTCCTGGATCTGCTTGCGGATGTCGTTCATGCCGTCGATCTGGTTTTTCACCGCGTGGCCGCCCTTCTCGGCGGCCGCCAGCGACTGCTGCGCGACCTTCGCCGAAGCGGACGCGGTCTGCGCGACCTCGCTGATCGACTGCGCCATCTGCAGCACCGAGTTCGAGGCCTGCTGGATCTCGCGGTTCTGCCGCTGCGACGCCTCGAACAGGCGGTTCGAGATCGACTGCGTCTCTTGCGTCGCCTTGGTCACCTGGTCGGTCGCCGAGTTGATGCCCTTGACGAGCGTGCGCAGCTCCTCGATCGTGAAGTTGATCGAGTCCGCGATCGCCCCGGTCACGTCCTCCGTCACCGAGGCCTGCACCGTGAGGTCGCCGTCGGCCAGGTTGCCCATCTCGTTCAGCAGCCGCAGGATCGCCTCCTGGTTGCGCTTGTTCTCCTGCTCGCTGTCCTGCGCCCGCACGCGCGAGTCGTCGAGGTAGATCTTGCCGACGAGGACGAGGCTCGCCAGCGCGACGAGCCCGAGCAGGACCGCGGTCCAGAACGTGAACGTGCGCTCGATGCCGCCGCCCTCAAACACCGACGCGAGCCGGGTCGCGTCCTGAAGCAGCGGCTCGGACTCGTTGTTGATCAACCGCGCGCTCTGCTTGGCGACGGTCAGGCGCTGCATGTTCTGCAGGATCGCGTTGACGCCCTGCTCGTAGCTCGCGAACCGCTTCGCGAGCTCCCCGAGCGTGGCGCGGGCGTCCTCGTTCCTCACCGCCGCGAGCCGCAGCGGCTCGCTGCCGCGCTGCAGGCCCGTCAGCACGTCGCGGAACGTCCCCGTGTCCTTGCCGAGCAGGAACGCCACCTCGGGGTCCACCTCGTCGCCGGAGGCGATCGCGTTGGCGTTCTTGGCGATCCGCTGCGAGAGCACCGCGAGCTGGTTCGCGAACTCGACGTCGCGCAGCGTCCCGCCGCCCTGGCCGATCTGCTGCGCTGCCTGCTGCGACAGCTCGAGGACCACGTTGTTGCCCTGGTTGATGCTCTCGAGTCCCTTCGCCAGCGTGGTGAGGCTCTGCTCGTTGTCGACGAGCCGGCCCGCGGCGACGTCGACCTTCGCCCAACGTTCCTTGATGCTGTTCAGGTGCTCGAGGATGGCGGGGTCCTGGACGACGTCCAGCGATTTGCCCCGCACGTCGCCGCCGTTCAGCAGCGCGTCCAGGTTCACCGCGAACCGCTCCCGGCTGTCGCGCACCGCAGCGAACGCGGGGGCCTGCCCCTGCGAGGCGAGCGCCGAGCCCCGCGCGAGTCGCTGCGAGAGCATCTGCATCTCGGTGGCGGTCGCGGTGGCCGCCGCGCCCTGCGACGCGGCCCGGTTGTCGAGCATGATCATGAGCAGCGCCAGCACGAGCGCGGTACCGAACACCGTGCCGAGGACCGACAGCTGCTTGGCCACCGGCATGCCGCCGATCAGCGGCAGTTTCCACGGCGCGATCGACTTGGCGGTCGCGGCGCGCAGCTGCTCCATCACCGAGACGGAGGCGAGCGGGTCGTAGCCGCTCGGGGCCGACGCGCCCATCTTGACCTGCGTCGTCGGCACGTCGAGCTCCGCTTCGGCTGCGGCGAGTTTCGGCTTCGCTTCGCCGAACAGCTTGGGCATCTTGAGGGCCATCTTTGCCTCCCGGACTTTCTCTTTTAGCGGCGACGTCACGCGCCGACCTGCAGGAATTCGGGCTCGCGGGCGAGCCTGGAGAGGTCGATCTCCTGCCAGGCGTTGCCGTCCGCGTCGATCCAGCGCTGCGCGTACCAGGCGTGCGCGCCGGACGACGGCGCCGCCGGGGCGAGCTCGGCGAGGTTGCGCAGGCCGAGCACCTGGGACACGACGATGCCGGCGTGAAGCTCGCCGGCGCGCGGCCCGAACAGCACGAGCCGGTTGTGCGAGGCCGGGGCGACGTTGCCGCGCCCGAGGAACCCCGCGAAATCGATGACGCTGTACAGGTTGCCGCGGATGTTGGCGAGACCGTGGAACCACGGCTTGGTGAGCGGCACGTCGGCGCAGGGCGGCACCGCGATCACCTCCCCCGCGTCGGCCAGCCGGACGAGCCAGTTCTCGCCGCCGCAGGAGAGTCCGAGCCGCGAGCTCTCGACCTGCGCGGCGGTCTTGCTCGCGAGCCGGGCGGCAAGTTCCTGCTGAAACGTCCGGAGGTCGAGTTTCGCTGCGCGCGCCATGGTCTTCGGTCCGGGCGTCAGGCCACTGCGCCGATCTTCGCGAGCAGTTCCTCGCGGTTCACCGGCTTGACGATGTAGTCGCGCGCACCCTGGCGCATGCCCCAGATCTTGTCGGTTTCCTGGCTCTTCGACGTGCACAGGATGATCGGAATCGCGCGCGTGTCGGGGTCGCGACTGATCGCGCGCGTCGCCTGGAACCCGTTCAGCCCGGGCATCACGACATCCATGAGGATCAGGTCGGGACGCACCGACTTCGCCTTGAGGATGGCGTCCTCGCCGTTGTCGCACGCCACGACCTCGTAGCCGGCCTTGGTCAGCATGTCGTTCAGCACATGCCGCTCGGTCGGCGAGTCGTCGACTATCAGGATCTTGCGGATCGACATGGGTGTTCGTTTCCTTCGTCGTTCTCGACGCCCCGCTCGGGGCGGCCCGGGAGGGTCACTGGACTACCCTCCGCGCTGACGCGTTTCGGGTCCGATTCGCCCTCGGGGCGGCCCTTCGGGCTCACGCGGCGGCCTTGACGTGCGCGGCGACTGCCTTCAGCAGGCTCTCCTTGGTGAACGGCTTGGTGAGGTACTGGTCCGAGCCGACCATGCGGCCGCGCGCGCGGTCGAACAGGCCGTCCTTGGACGAGAGCATGATTACCGGCGTGCGGTGGAACTTCGCGTTCTTCTTGATCAGCGCGCAGGTCTGGTAGCCGTCCAGGCGCGGCATCATGATGTCGCAGAACACGAGGTCCGGCTGGTGGTCGGCGATCTTCGCGAGCGCGTCGAAGCCGTCCTCGGCGAGGATCACCGTGCACCCGGCCTGCAGCAGGAAGATCTCGGCGCTGCGGCGAATGGTGTTCGAGTCGTCGATCACCATCACCTTCACGCCCGGAAGCGGGGTCTGGTTGGCCAAGGTATCTCGGTCCTTCGAAGTCCCGGCGCCGCCCCATGCGGCGCCGGCCGTGGGCCAGTTGTAGCCCACACGTCTCACGCCCCGGGCCGAGTCTGCCATGGCCCAAGCCCTATGCCTAGAGCACAAACCTTGCCTGAATCGCTTCCGCCGATTGAAACACCGCCCGAATGCGCCGGCCGGGCAAGTTTCCCGACAGGCGGCTGCCGTTGCGCGGCAGGGGTTGCCGCGGATCGACGCGGCCCCTGGGCGCGGGACGCGGCACGACGCGCCGTGATCGGCCCGGCAACCCGTCAGCGCCCGAGGAACATCCGATAGGCCGGGTTGCGCGTCTCGTCCACGAAGTCGTAGCCCAGCCGGTCGAGGAAGCGGCGGAACTCCGCCTTGTCGCCCGGCGGTACCTGCATGCCGACCAGCACGCGTCCGTAGTCGGCGCCGTGGTTGCGGTAGTGGAACAGGCTGATGTTCCAGCCGGCGCTCATGCTGTCGAGGAAGCGGGCGAGCGCCCCCGGACGCTCGGGGAACTCGAAGCGATAGACGATCTCGTTCTCCGCCGCCGACGCGTGCCCGCCGACCAGGTGGCGCACGTGCAGCTTGGCCATCTCGTTGTCGGTCAGGTCGAAGGCCTCGATGCGCCGGCGTTTGAGCTCCGCGAGAATCTCGGCGGTCTCCTGCCGGCCCGCCACCTGGATGCCGACGAAGATGTGCGCGGCATCCGCCCCGGCGTAACGGTAGTTGAACTCGGTGATCGAGCGGTTGCCGACCAGCGCGATGAACTCGCGGAAGCTGCCGGGCCGCTCGGGAATCGTCACAGCGAGTATCGCCTCGCGACGCTCGCCGACCTCGGCACGCTCGGCGACGAAGCGCAGGCGATCGAAGTTCATGTTCGCCCCGCAGGCGATCGCGACCCAGGTGTGGCCGCGGCTCTTGTGCCGCTCGGCCCAGGCCTTGGCGCCGGCGACGGCCAGCGCGCCGGCGGGCTCGAGGATCGAGCGGGTGTCCTCGAAGACGTCCTTCAGCGCCGCGCAGATGGCGTCGGTGTCGACCAGGATCACGTCGTCGACCAGCTGGCGCACGAGGCGGAACGTCTCCTTGCCGACCTGCTTCACGGCGACGCCGTCGGCGAAGAGCCCGACGTGCGGCAGCACGACGCGCCGGCCTGCGGCGAGCGAGCGCGCCATCGCGTCGGAGTCCACCGGCTGCACGCCGATGACCTTCACGTCAGGGCGCACGCGCTTCACGTAGGCGGCAATGCCGCTGATCAGCCCGCCGCCGCCGATCGCCACGAAGATCGCGTCGAGCGGGCCCTGCCACTGGCGCAGGATCTCCATGCCGATCGTGCCCTGCCCGGCGATCACGTCGGGATCGTCGTAGGGGTGCACGAACGTGGCGTGCAGCGTTCGCCCGAGCTCGATCGCGTGCGCGTAGGCGTCGGAAT
>CAYQAF010000148.1:0-5688 GCA_964415375.1 uncultured Alcaligenaceae bacterium | reverse complement strand
GCGCCGCCCTTGCCGGCCGCGTCGCGGCCCTCGAACAGGATCACCACCCGCTGCCCGGTCTCCTTGACCCACGCCTGGAGCTTCAGGAGCTCGACCTGCAGCCGGTACTTCTGCCTTTCGTAGCTCCTGCGCGAGAGCAGGTTGCGGTAGGGATACGCGCCGCTTCTCCAGTCCGGGGAAAGCTCCTCGTCCGGATTCTCGGGCAGGCGCGCGAACGCCGCCTCCGGTGCCTCGATCAGCGCATTGCGCAACGCGATCGCGTCGTCGGGCGAGGCGCCCGCCATGATTGCTCGCAGGGATTTCGCGAGTTCGCCCGCGCTGCCGTTCCCGGCCGCTTCGACGATGTCGCGCAGCGCGATGACTTTCGACGTCTGCGCGGCGTCGATTGCCTCGCCGACCGCGTACGCCTCGATGGTTTGCGGCGTGTGCGCCGGGGCGACGTCGCCGGCGCGGGATTCGCGCGTATCGGACCGGCGGGTCTTGCGAGCAGGGGACGGAGAACGCGTGGTGGCGGTCTTGGGCTTGCGGGGAACGGTCATGTCGGGCGCGCGGCGTGATTGCCACGCCTCGCTGGCAATTGGACGTCACCGAAGTGTAACGCGAGCAGGACCTGCGCAGTCGCGCCGCCGCGCGTGCGCAGCGACACGACGGGCCGGCCCGGTCAGTGCGGCCGGGGGGGCCGCGTGATCTCGTGCTTCCCCCCCCGCCGCCGGCCGGCGGGCCCGGTGCCGCCCGACAGGGCTGCGCTCACGGCCTCGCGCCATTCGCTCGGCTCGGGCTCGCCCGCGACCGGGCTGTCGAGAAACAGCATCGCCAAGCCAAGCAGCGGGCCGATGTCGTCGCGTTGCGGCGCATCCAGGTGGGACGCGAGGAAACTCTTCAGTTGTGCTTCGGCGCTCTGCGAGGTGCCGCGGTGCATGTCCATGCCCTCCCGATCGCGCACCCGTCGTGGGGAAGTCGGTGCGCACGTTCGATGGGACCAGCATACGCCGATCGCGTTCCCGACGGATGCGCGTTTTCCTGGACGCCGTAGCGCACCGATGGTGCACCGCAGCGTGAGTGCCGCGTTCAACCGTGCCGCAGCACGACGGTCTTCAGTGCCGTGAAGCCGTAGAGCGCCTCGAAGCCCTTCTCGCGGCCGTGACCGGAATGCTTGACCCCGCCGAACGGCAACTCGACGCCACCGCCCGCGCCGTAGTTGTTGACGAACACCTGGCCCGACTGCACGGCACGGGCAAGACGCAGCTGGCGTGCGCCGTCGCGTGTCCACACGCCGGCCACCAGCCCGTAATCCGTGGCGTTGGAGAGCCGGATGGCCTCGGCCTCGTCGGCAAACGGCAGCGCCGCGAGCACCGGGCCGAACACCTCGTCGCACGTCAGGCGGTGGCCGGAGGGCACGTCGCGCAGCAGCGTCGGTGGTACGTAGTAACCGCCACTCGGTGCGTCGGGTGCGACCCGGCCCTGCGCGACCTGCGCGATGCCGTCCCGTTTCGCGTCCTCAAGGAAACCACGCACGCGGTCGCGCTGCGAGGCGCGAATCAGCGGCCCGCAGTCGAGATCGGCCAGCGCCGGACCAGTCGCGAGCGCGGCGAACCGTTCGCCCAGGCGCGTGAGCAGTGTCTCGTAGACCGAAGCCTCGACAAGCAGGCGCGACCCGGCGCTGCACGTCTGCCCCGCGTTCTGCACGATGGCGTTCACGATCGCCGGCAGTGCGGCGTCGAGGTCGGCGTCGGCAAACACGATCTGCGGGCTCTTGCCGCCAAGCTCGAGCGTCACCGGGCAGTGGCGCTCGGCACACGCCTTGGCGACACCGGCGCCCGTCGGCGGCGACCCGGTGAAGGACATGTGGCGGATGCCGGGATGAGCGGCCAGCGCCGCCCCGGCCTCGGCGCCCAGGCCTGTGACGACGTTCAGCGCGCCTTCCGGCAACCCCGCCGCCGTCGCGAGCTCGACGAGGCGCAGCAGCGACAGGCAGGCGTCTTCGGCCGGCTTCACCACGCAGGCGTTGCCCGCGGCGAGCGACGCACCCACCGAGCGGCCGAAGATCTGCAGCGGGTAGTTCCACGGCACGATGTGGCCGGTGACACCGTGCGGCTCGCGCCACGTGAGCACCGTGTAGCCCTCGGGATACGGCAGCGTCTCGCCGTGCAGCTTGTCGCAGGCGCCGGCATAGAACTCGAAGTAACGGGCACAGGCGACGACGTCGGCGCGCGCCTGCTTCAACGGCTTGCCGCAGTCGCGCGCCTCGATCAGCGCGAGCTCCTCCGCGTGGTCAGCGATCGCGCGGGCGATGCGCGCGAGCGCCCGGCCCTTCTCGACGGGCGCGAGCCGCCCCCACGCGCCCTCGAAAGCGCGCTGCGCCGCCGTCACCGCCGCGTCGACGTCCGCGGCCGTGCCGCGGGCAATGGCCGCGAACGGCGCGCCGTCCGACGGATCGATCATCGGCAGCGTCTGGCCGCTCGCCGGCGGCACGAAGCGGCCGTCGACGAAGTGCGCCGAGGGGGTCGTGACCGCGGGCCAGGAGGGATGGGTAGCGTTCATGGCGGTTGGCGAGTGCGGGAAAAGGGGCTTACTGTACCGCGCGGGCGCTGCGATCGTTGCAGTCCGTCGCCAAGGGAGGCGCGCGCCGCCCTCAGGTCTCACGCAACGTCAGATTTCGATCCGGCTGCCGAGCTCGACGACGCGGTTCGCGGGGATGTTGAAGAAGTCCGGCGCGCTTGTCGCGTTCCTCGCCATGGCCGCGAACACCCGGTCTCGCCAGGCCCGCAGGCGTCCGGCATGCGGCATCGAGACGATCTTCTCGCGCGAGAGGAAATACGAGGCTTCCATCGGCTCGAGTTGCAGGCCAAACGGGGCGCACCGTTCGAGCGCGCCGATGATGTCGGGGCGCTCCATGAATCCGAAGCGTGCGAGTACCCGCCACGCATCGTTTCCGAATGGCTCGCAGCTCACCCGTCGTTCCGGGTCGACCGCGGGAATGTCCTCGTACTCGACAGTCAGGAACACGTTGCACCCGTGAAGCGCCTTGTAGTGCTTGAGGCTGTGCAGCAACGCATGCGGCGTCGAGTCCGGGGTGGAAGTGAGGAAGATCGCCGTGCCTGGCACCCGTTGCGGCGCAGAGGCTCCCAATGACTCGAGGAACCCGGCTATCGGCACCGACGAGCCGCGGAGCTGCGTCAGGAGCCGTTCCCTGCCGCCACGCCAGGTCACCATGAGCGCGAAGATGGCGGCTCCCAGTGCCAGCGGGAACCATCCGCCGTCGAGCAGTTTGTGCATGGCCGCCGAGAAGAACGTCAGGTCGATGATCAGGAAGAAGGCAGTGGGCAGCACGCACGCCAGCAGCGGGTAGCCCCATTGGTAGCGCACGACGAAGAACGTCAGGATCGTGGTGACGACCATCGTGCCCATGACTGCGACACCGTAGGCCGAGGCCAGTCGCGAAGACGACCCGAATCCCACCACGGCGGCAAGCACGGCGAAGAGCAGCACCCAGTTCACCGCCGGGACGTAGATCTGGCCCATGGTGCGTGCCGACGTATGCCGGATCGACATGCGCGGCAGGTACCCGAGCTGGATCGCCTGTTGCGTCATCGAGTACGCACCGGAAATCGTCGCCTGCGAGGCGATCACCGTCGCCGCCGTCGCCAGCGCGACCATCGGATAGAGCCCCCAGTCGGGGAAGGACAGGTAGAACGGGTTCTCGATCGCCTCCGGGTGCGTCATCAGCAGCGCACCCTGGCCGAAGTAATTGAGCACCAGCGCCGGTGCGGCGACGCCGAACCAGGCGATCCGGATGGCTCGCTTGCCGAAGTGGCCCATGTCGGCGTACAGCGCCTCGGCGCCCGTGATGGCCAGGAGCACCGAGCCGAGCACGACGAACGAGGCGACGCCATGCGACGTCGCGAAGCGGATCGCATGTGACGGGTCGAGCGCGGCGAGGATCCCCGGAGCCTTGCCGATGTTCCAGAGTCCGACCACGCCGAGGGCTGCAAACCAGAGCAGGCACACCGGTCCGAACAGCAAGCCCACCACGCCCGTTCCGTGCCTCTGGATCGCAAACAGCGCGACGAGAACTCCCACGGCGATCGGCACCACGTACGGCTTGAACGCGGCGGTTCCGACTTCGAGGCCCTCGACCGCCGACAGCACGCTGATCGCCGGGGTGAGCACGGCGTCGCCGTAGAAGAGCGCGGCGCCGAACACGCCGATGGACAGCAGCCATCGCCGCAGGCGCGGCCGATCCGCAATCCCGGAACTCGCGAGCGCCAGCAACGCCATGATGCCGCCTTCGCCGCGATTGTTCGCGCGCAGGATGAGGGTGACGTACTTGAGCGACACGACGATCATCAATGACCAGAAGATCGCAGAGACGCCGCCCAGCACGTTTTCAACGGTCAGGGGGATGCCGTGCGCCGGACTGAACGTTTCCCTGGCCGCGTACAGCGGGCTCGTGCCGATGTCGCCGTAGACTACGCCCAACGCGAGCAGTGCCAGGCCTGCCGTCGACTGTCGCGTGCGGTCGTTCTCGCTCGCCACGATAGGCGAGGTGACGGTTGCGTTGTCATTCATGGCCCCAGAATCTAGACCCGCCGAAGCCTGCCCGCTACTCGAAGACCCGAATCTTTACGGGCTCTTTATGCGGTTCCATCGCATCATGACGCCATGAGAAGTGCGTGGACCGGGTATCCGTGGGCGGTGGGGGCGGCCGTGGCGGCCACGCTCGCCGGATTCGCGATGCGCGGGCGGTTCGACCTCGTCAATATCGCGATGGTTTACCTGCTTGCCGTCGTACTGGTCGCGCTCTACCAGCCGCGCGGCTCGGCGATCGCGGCGTCGGTCCTGTGCGTCGCCGCGTTCGACGTGCTGTTCGTACCGCCCGAGGGCACGTTCACCGTCCACGATGCCCAGTACGTGCTGCCGTTCGCCATCATGCTGGGTGTCGGGCTGATCATCTCCAGGCTTGTCGAGCGCGTTCGCCACCAGGCACGCGCGCAGGCGCTGCTCGAGATCGAGGCGGAAACGGAACGCATCCGCAGTGCCCTGCTCGCCTCGATTTCGCACGACTTGCGCACGCCGCTCGCCGTGGTGGCGGGCGCGTCCTCGACGCTGGTCGAGTCCGGGGAGCGGATGCCGCCCGAGGCGCGGCAGGCGCTCGCCCGCAGCGTGTTCGACCAGTCGCGCGACCTCTCCGAGCGCGTGAGCAAGCTGCTGCAGATGACGCGCCTCGACACGGGAGCGATCAGGGTCGAGCGAGACTGGACGTCGATGGTCGACGTCGCCGACTCGGCGGTGCGCAGGCTGAGCGACCGCCTCGCTGCTCACCGGCTGATCGTCGATATCCCGGGTGACCTGCCTCTCGTGCGCGTCGACGCCGCGCTGATCGAGCAGGCACTCGGCAACCTGCTCGAGAACGCGGCGAAGCACACGCCTTCGGGGACGATCGTCAGGCTGCGGGCCAAGGTGGACGGGCAGCGGCTGGTGCTGTCCGTCGAGGATCACGGTGGCGATGTCGCGGACATTGACCTGAAGCGGATGTTCCGCAAGTTCCAGCACGGCTCGATGGAAGGGACCGCCGGTGGCGTCGGTCTCGGGCTCGCCATCTGCCGCGCCATCGTGCGGCTGCACGGCGGCGACTGCTGGGCGGAGCGCACGCCGGGCGGCGGCATGACGTTCCGGATCAGCCTGCCC
>CAYQAF010000147.1:0-5708 GCA_964415375.1 uncultured Alcaligenaceae bacterium | reverse complement strand
CCTGAATCTCCGTCCGCTCTTTGCGGTGCTCGGCGTGGTGCTGTTCGCGGGCACGCTCGCGATGGCCACGCCGGTGCTGGCGCAGAAGGCCTTCCCGACCCCCGAGGCGGCTGCCGACGCGCTGATCGACGGCATCGCCCGGCACGATCCGGATGCGGTGAATACCGTGCTCGGTGCCGATTACAAGCGGTTCATCCCGATGGACGATACGTCGGCGGAGGACCGCACGAACTTCCTCGCGGCGTGGGCGCGCAACCACAAGGTCGTGACCACAGGCGACAAGGCGATGGTCGAGGTGGGCACGCACGGCTGGACGATGCCGATTCCTCTCGTCAAGACGGGCGCTGGCTGGAGCTTCGACACGCGCGCCGCTGCCGAGGAGATGCGCATCCGCCGCATCGGCCGCAACGAGCTGGCCGCGATGCAGGTAGTGCTTGCCTACGTCGATGCGCAGCGCGAGTACGCGGCGCGCGATTGGGACGGCGACGGCGTCAAGTCGTACGCGGCCAAGGGCCTCTCCACGCGCGGCACGCGTGACGGTCTGTACTGGGCTTCGTTGCCCGGGGAGCCGGAAAGCCCGCTCGGGCCGGCGTTCGCGGACGCGAAGCCCGGCCAGCCGTACCACGGCTACGCGTTCCGCATCCTGACTGCGCAAGGGCCGAGCGCGCCGGGTGGCGCGAGGAGCTTCATTAAGAACGGCCGCATGACCGAGGGCTTCGCGTTGATCGCCTGGCCGGCGAAATACGACTACACCGGCGTGATGACGTTCATCGTCAACCAGGACGGCGTCGTCTACGAAAGGGACCTCGGCCCGAACACGGCGGCGGTCGCGGCGGCGATCAAGTCGTTCAACCCGGACTCGACCTGGCAGAGGGCGGTGCCGCCGAAGCCGTAGTGGCGACACCTCCTGCCGTCGACTCTCGGCGGCGCGAGGCGAGCCCGAGCCAATGACATCGGCCCCCGCGCGAGCGGGGGTGTTTGTTTCGGGAGCGACGACGTGATGACCCGCCGGCGCGGCACCAGCGATCCTTCCGGCGCGATCGCGTTCTCGCCGGTCGACAACGACGCGCCGCTGCGCTGGTGGCGACGGTTGCGCATCGTGTCTTCGGGCGAGCTCGGTGCGGGGCGACGCGCAGTCCTGGTGGCGCTCGTCGCCTGGCTGCCGATCGCGGTCTGGGCCTTCGCCACGGGACGGTGGATGTCGGCCGCTGCCGGCGAGCCGCTGTTCCAGCACTACGGCATCCACGTCCGGTGTCTGGTCGCGATCCCGTTGTTCATCCTCGCCGAGGCCGCGTTGCACCGCACCAGCAGGGCGATCGCACACCGGTTCGTATCGAGCGGGACCGTTGCAGCGGAGCTCGTGCCGCGCTTCGAGGCCGTGAACCGGGGCATGGTCCGCCTGCGCGATGCGTCGCTGCCGTGGGTGCTCGTGTTCGGTGCGGCGATCGCGACGTCGATCGTCGACCCCCCGGCGCGGTCCGATGACGCGCTGTCGTGGGCTTTCGACGGCGGCGGCCTCGGCTTCGGCGGGTGGTGGGCGGCCTACGTTGCCCGCCCGATCTTCGTTGGCCTGTTGCTCGGCTGGCTGTGGCGCATCGCGCTCGTCTCGCTCTGGATGTGGCGCGTCGGTCGCCTTGGCCTGTCGCTCGTGCCGACGCACCCGGACCGCACCGGCGGCATCGCGTTCGTCGAGAAGCTGCCAGGTGCCTTCGCGCTCGTGACGCTCGCGCTCGCCGCCGTGCCCACGTCACGCTGGGCCCACGAGATCCTGCACCACGGTGCTTCGCTCGCCTCGTTCAAGCTGCCGGCGCTCGCGTTCGTCGTGCTGTGGACGTTGCTCCTGCTGCTGCCGCTCCTCGCGCTCGCACCCGCGCTGCGCGGCGCGAAGCGCAAGGCGATTCCCGCGTACGCGGCGCTCGTGGGCGAGCAGGGCCGGCTCGTGCACCGCCGCTGGATCGCGCGGCAGCCCGTCGACGACGACGAACTGCTGGAGGCTGCCGGTATCGGGCCGGTCGCCGATGCCGCGGCGCTGTACGGTGCCATCCGGAACATGCGTCCGGCGCCGTTGGGCAAGTCGGCACTCGCCCGCATCCTGATACCGATGGCGATTCCGTTCCTGCTCCTGGTGCTGGTCCAGATCCCGCTCAAGGACCTGCTGCTCACGCTCGTGAAGGCGTTGATCTGATCCGTATGGCGACGGGGGTCGGCCCGGCCACGCGTGGTGGTCCCGCCCCGACCGCGAGCGCGACGCGTGTACGCGTGTTCAGCGCGACGATTCGGCGTCCGTACCCTCGTCCGCGCGGTCGCCGGTCCGCGGCGGGACGGCGATCTCCGCGTCCGCATCGGTCGGACTGATGCCGATGAGCCGCGACACCCGGATCAGCACGCCGGGCCGCTGGAACGCCTCGAGGGAGTCGAGCGTGCGGCGGTCGGCTACCGTCATCCGTTGGCGCAGCCGCACGTACTCGGCCCACGACGGGATGATGAAGCGCTCGACGACGCGGCCCTCCTCGGCGACGTCGCGGAACACGCGCCAGCTCACCGCCCCGTTGCGGCGGCGAATCGGCTCGACGCCGTGGACGGCGCGAAGGAAGTCCGCGCGCCGGTCCTGGTCGACCCGGTAGTCGACCTGGATCAGCACGGGACCGTCGCCGGGCATCGGCAGCTCGACGATCGTGAGTTCGGGGAGTTGGAGGCCGGGCGTGATGTCGGCCTCGGTGCCCATGCCCACGCGGATCCGCCACGTCGCCGCGTGGAGAAGCACCATGACGACCGCCGAGCCGAGGAGTGCCGTGCGCGTTCCGCCGGTCGACGCCCAGGCGCCCCAGAAAACGCTGCCGATCGCGAGGCTCGCCTGTACCGCGACGAGGCTCATCGCCACGGCGCGCGCCCGCACCCACGGTGGCGCCGTGCTCTGGGTGCCGGCCGACAGGCTCGCGAAGACGCAGACCCACGCCATGCCGGCACCGAACGTGCCCACCACCGCCAGCGCAGTGAGCTCGGCGATCGCGATCAGCACGATCGAGGCGATCCATAGCAGCACGGCGGCGCTCACCACGCCGTTGAGCGAGCGGCACCGGAGCTGCCCGGGGATCGAGAGCGCACCCACGACCGCCCCGGTTCCGAATCCCGCCGAGAGCAGGCCGAATCCGCCGGCGCCGAGGTCCAGCTGGTCGCGTGCGATGACCGGGAGCAGCGCCCAGAACGCGCTCGCGCAGATGGCGAACGTGAGGTTGCGCAGGATCAGCGAACGCATTGCCGGCGAATGCCGTGCGAACCGGATCCCGCTCAACGCACCCGAGACCAGACGCTCCGGCACGCCCGGCAGCGGGCGTTCGCGCGCGGTGAGCCGGCGGATCGCGACGATCATCAGCACGAAGCATGCGGCGCTCGCGAGGAGCGCGCTGCCGGAACTGACCCACGCGGCGATCGCCCCCGCGAGCGCGGGGCCCACGGCACGGGCGACATTGAAGGCCACCGCGCCCAGCGCGACCGCACGGGGCAGCTCGGTTCGAGTGACGAGCTCGTTGATGCTCGCCTGCTGCGCGGGCTGGTAGAACGTGAAGCCGAGACCGACGAGGAACGTGAGTGCGAGCAGCGTCGCCGGCCCGACGAGGCCCGTCAGCGTGGCGATGCCGAGCACGGCGGTTGCCGCCAGCAGCATGACCTGCGTGACGAGAATGATCGTGCGCCGCTCGACGATGTCGGCGAGCGTGCCCGCGAAAAGCCCGAACAGGAGCGCCGGCACCGTGCTCGCGGTCTGCACCAGCGCCACCATCAGCGCGGACGGCGTCAACGTCGCCATCAGCCACGCGGCGACGGTCGCCTGCATCGTGTAGCCGAGCGCCGCGCCGATCGACCCGAAGTAGAACAGGCGGAACGCACGGTGCCGCAGCGGCGACGACGCGAAGAGCTCCGAGAACAGTACGGACAGCGACGACGGCATGACGCAAGTCTAGCCCGTCGACCGGTGACCGAGGGTTGTTGGCCGGCGTGGCGCGTCAACGCGGTTCAGTGGGCGCGCGCGCCGCGCTGCGAAATCGCGATCCCGCCCACGATGAGCGCGAAGGCGAGCACGTGGAACCCACGGGGCGGCTCGCCGAGCAGCGCCGCCGACATCAGCGCCGCGAAGAGCGGGGTCAGGTTCGCGAAGAACGACGGCAGGACAGGCCCCGCACGGGCAATGCCGTGGTCCCAGCACCAGTAGGCGATGAGCGAGGGGCCGAGCGCCACCCAGAGCACGATGCCCGCGGTGCGCGTGTCGAGGCGCAGCAGGAAGTCGCCGGAAAGCCACTCGAGCGCCACCACCGGCACCGAGAACGCGACGCCCCACGCAGTCTGCATCAGCAGCAGCGTCAATACCGGCACGGCAGGGCGCCAACGGCGCAGCAGCCACGAGTAGAGTGCCCAGACGATCGTCGCCACGACCATCAGCAGGTCGCCGCGCGCGAGGCGAAACGCCGCGAGCCGTTCGATCTCGCCGCCGGTGAGCACAACGAGCACGCCAACGAGCGACAGGCTGGCGCCGAACCAGGCCCATCGGCGCGCGTGCGCTCCGAAGAGCAGGCGGCCGATCAGCAGCACGAACAGCGGCCCCCCCGAGGCGATCAGCGTCACGTTGATCGCCGACGACGTGCGCAGTGCCACGTACTGGAGCGCGTTGTAGCTCGCGACCGAGAGCAGCCCGAACACCGCGTAGACGCGCCACGTCGCCGGCCTGCGCGTGCCGGACTCGCCCTCCGCCCGGGCCGCGCCGGAACCGGCGGAAGACGGCGTGGGTGCCTGGTCGCGCCCCGGCACGAGCGAAGCGATGCCCGCGAGGATCAGCAGCGTCACCACCCACCGTGCCGCATTGAGCGTGAGCGGCGAAATCAGCGGCTCGCCTCCCGCGACCGACAGGCGGCCGACGATGGCGTTGCTCGCCCACATCAGCGGCGGCAGCGTGAGGTACAGCAGGGTGACGGGGGCGAGACGGACCGACATTCTGGTGGGCAGGGAGCCACGATCGATGATCACACGATACCCGACACGAACGGATGCGATGTCTCGGGCGCCGCAGTCGGTATCATCGCGTTGCCGTGCACGATCTGGGTCCGGTTCGGACACGGCTTGCGCTTCGCTTGGACGGCGACGCGCAACCGGCCGAAAGCGGCCGAGCGGCATCGCCACGACCGAGACATTGCCCATGCCCTTGCTCCGCGCGCTCCTTCTCGCCACCGGCATCGCGTACGCCGTCGCTTGCGGAGGGTACGCCGGAGCGCAGTCGCCGGCGCGAACGGCTGCGACCTACGTCGGCACGGCGACATGCGCCGTCTGCCACGCCAAGGAACACGCGGCCTGGCGCGGCTCCCACCACGACCGCGCGATGGAGGAGGCGACCGGGGAGACGGTGCTGGGCAACTTCGCCGACGCGCGCTTCGCGCACGGCGGCGTGACGACCCGCTTCTTCCGTCGCGACGGTCGGTTCTTCGTCAACACCGACGGGCCGGGCGGCACGCGCGCCGACTTCGAGATCAAGTACACGTTCGGCGTCCATCCGCTGCAGCAGTACCTGATCGAGCTGCCCGGCGGGCGACTGCAGGCGCTCGGCATCGCGTGGGACGCGCGTCCCAAGGCACAGGGCGGGCAGCGCTGGTTCCACCTCTACCCGGATCGCAAGCTCAAGGCCGGCGACCCGCTGCACTGGACGGGCATCGACCAGAACTGGA
>CAYQAF010000146.1:0-5761 GCA_964415375.1 uncultured Alcaligenaceae bacterium | reverse complement strand
GCGCGCACCACCATCGCCATCGCGTTCCAGCGCGCGTAGTTGCGGATCTTCTCCTCGATCGTGAAGTCGCCCGGCATCTTCGGCTGCAGGTCGACCGGGATCGTGTTGATGTAGTCGGTGTTCGCGGAGAAGGGGAGGTAGGCACCCTCCTCTCGGGCGACGTCGATCAGTCGCTCGATCAGGTAGTGGGCGCGGTCGGGGCCCGAGGCGGCAAGCACGCCCTTCAGCGCGTCCACCCACTCGTTGGTCTCGATCGGGTCGTGGTCCGGCGTGGCGTCGAGGGGGGCCATGTTCGCGACTCCTCCGAAAAAACACGCCCGAGGGGTCTCCCGGGCGATCAGGGTTCGATTGTAGTGAGCGAGGTGCCCGCTGTATTGCTGCGATGCCGCACCTGCGTCGCACCCGAGGGGGCCGGGCAGATTACCACATCATGGAAACGTATTCCACAATGTGGAATCGATCGTTCAGCGGCGCGTGGCGAACGTCCGGGTCGGGGTGACCACGAGGTCGACCGCGAGGTCGTGCGCGTCCACCGGCACCTCGTCGACGATTTGCACGTCGAAGGCGCCGGCGATGCGAGGCACGCCGGGCCGCAGGTGCGGCAGCAGGCGATCGTAGTAGCCGCCGCCGTAGCCCAGGCGGCGCCCGGCAGGATCGAATGCGACGCCGGGGACCAGCACGCAGTCGACGTCGGCCGGCCGCACGATCGGGGTGCGCGGCAAGGGCTCCGGTATGCCGCGGAACCCGGGGGAGACGTCGGCGTCGAGGTCGACGACGCGGTGGAGCACGAGCTGGCGCGTGGCCGCGTCGACCCGCGGCACCACGATCGACTTGCCGCGGTCCAGTGCGGCCTGCGCCAGCGGCCGCACGTCCCACTCGCTGCCGAAGGGGAGCGTCGCGAGCACCGTGGTCGCCCCGTCGAACGAGGGCAGCACGGCGATGCGCGAGGCGATCCCCTGCGCGCCGGCGCCACGCTGCACGGGGTCGAGCGCGTCGCGCGCGGCGAGGATGCGCGCGCGCAGCGCCTGCTTGGTCGCCGGCAATGGCACGACGGCGTGCGGCGTGGCGGACCCTTCGCGCATGAGGCGATGGTAGCGCAGGCGTCGCTCCGCGCCGTGCCGTACGGCGTGCGCGAGCGTTCGTGTCCGGTGCAAGGCCCTATACTCGCGGTCCCGGGCCGACCCGCAGCCTCCGGCGTAGCGTCCTTCCGGCCCCCCTCCGTTCCGACCGCATGAAACACGCCCACCAGATCCACCGCGACCGCCGCGCCGCGATCCTGCGCAAGATGCGCGAACAGGCGGGAGGCGGGCTTGCGCTTGTGCCCACGGCGCCGGAGGTGGCGCGGAATCGCGACTCGCACTTCCCGTACCGGCACGACAGCTATTTCTACTACCTCACGGGCTTCACGGAACCGGAGGCGGTGGTGGCCGTGATCGCCTCGGACGACGGCGACCGGCACGTGCTGTTCTGCCGCAACAAGGACGAGGAGCGCGAGATCTGGGACGGCTTTCGCCACGGCCCCGAGGCGGCGAAGGAGATGTTCGGCTTCGACGAGGCCTACTCGATCGACGAGCTCGACGGCAGGCTTCCCGATCTCGCGAGCGACCGCCCGGCGCTGTTCACGCCGCTCGGCCTCTTCGAGCCCTGGGACCGCAAGGTGAGCAACGTGCTGAACGAGGTGCGCGCGCGCGTGCGCACCGGCGTGGCCGCTCCCGAGCAGGTGGTCGACATCCGCGCCGCGCTCGACCACATGCGGCTCGTCAAGGACGAGCACGAGGTTGCGGTGATGCGCCGCGCCGCCGCGATCTCGAGCGGCGCGCATCGCCGCGCGATGGAGCGCACGCGCCCGGGATGGCACGAGTACCAGGTCGAGGCCGAGCTCGTGCACGAGTTCCTGCGGCACGGCGCGCAGTCGGTCGCCTATCCGTCGATCGTCGCCTCCGGCCCCAATGCCTGCGTGCTGCACTACCGGGACAACGACCGGCGCATGGCCGACGGCGAGCTCCTCCTGATCGACGCCGGCTGCGAGTATCGGGGTTACGCCTCGGACATCACCCGCACGTTCCCGGTGAACGGCAGGTTCACGGCGGCGCAAAGGGACGTCTACGAGCTGGTACTGGCGGCGCAGCTCGCGTGTCTCGAGGCCGTCAAGCCCGGCGCGCCGTTCCACGACTACCACCGCGCGGCCGAGCGCGTGCTCGCGCAGGGGCTGATCGACCTCAGGCTCATCGAGGGTCCGCTCGACGCGGCACTCGAGAGCGGCAGCTACAAGCGCTTCTACATGCACCGCGCAGGTCACTGGCTCGGCATGGACGTGCACGACGCCGGCCTCTACCAGGTGAAGGGCGAGTCGGTCACGCTCGCGCCGGGCATGGTGCTCACCGTCGAGCCGGGCTTGTACGTCCGCGCCGCCGACGACATCCCCGCGGCGTTCCACGACATCGGCGTGCGCATCGAGGACGACGTGGTCGTGACCGCGCTCGGGCACGAGAACCTGACCGCGGCGGCGCCGAAGACCGTCGCCGAGGTCGAGTCGGCCTGCGTCCGGTAGGACGCGCCACGGGCCGGGGATCGAACGACGCGATGCACGACGTGGCGATCGTCGGTGCGGGACCCGTCGGCGCGACGCTCGCGCTCGCGCTCGCCGGCAACGATCTCGACGTCGTGGCGATCGACGGGCGCCCGCCCGGCGTCACGCTGCGGCAGGACCGCTCGCTCGCGCTCTCGTGGGGCTCGCGCCTGACGCTCGAGCGCCTCGGCGTGTGGACGGAGCTCGAGTCCGTCGCGGGCGCGGTGACGCCGATCGTCGAGATCGACGTCTCGCAGGCCGGCGGCTTCGGTGCGGCCACGCTCACGGCGGCGCTGCAGTCGTTGCCGGCGCTGGGCTACGTCGTCTCGTACGTCGCGCTGCAGCGCGCGCTCGACGCGGCGCTCGCGCGCGCCGAGGTGCCGGTGCGTTTCGGCACGAGCGCCTCCCGCGTCCGCGGCACGCCGGCGCACGCGGAAGTGATCCTTGCCGACCAGGGCGAGCCGCTCCGCGCGCGCCTCGCGGTCGTGGCCGACGGCACCGGCACGGCGGTCGATGGCATCGTCCGCGAGCGGCACGACTACGGGCAGGTCGCGCTCGTCGGCGAGGTGTTCCTCGATCCGCCGCGTCGCGGCGTGGCGTACGAGCGCTTCACGCCCGACGGCCCGGTCGCGCTGCTGCCCGAGCGGGACCACCACGGGCTCGTCTGGACGATGACGCCCGAGATCGCCGAGGCGATGCTGGCGCTGCCCGAACGAGCGTTCCTCGACGGCCTCGCGCGCCACTTCGGGACGCGCGTCACCGGATTCGCGCACGCCGTCGGGCGACGCGCCTTTCCGCTGGTGCTCGAGCGCGCGCGGCCCGTCGTGACCGCGCGTGCCGCGGTGATCGGCAACGCCGCGCAGCAACTGCACCCCGTCGCCGGGCAGGGCTTCAACCTCGGATTGCGCGATGCCTGGGAACTCGCGCAGAAGATCCTCGGCGCGCCCCGCGATGCGATCGGCGGCGGCACGATGCTTGCGGACTACGCGGCACGGCGACGGCTCGACCGAGGCGCGGGCATCGCGTTCACGCACGGACTGGTGCGCATCTTCGGCAACGACGAGCCGCTTGCACGCTGGTCGCGCGGGTTCGCGCTGGCGCTGCTCGACGTCGTGCCGCCGGCGAAGCGCGCGTTCACGCGTGCGATGCTCCACGGCATGCATTGATCGTGCCCGGCACGGGCACACGAGCGCTCACTTCGCGCCCACGGCGCGCGCGCTCGTGCATTGGTCGCGACGTTGATCCGGCGCGACGACGCGCGCGCGAAACTGTGGGTATAATCCGCTCCCCTCGCGGTAGACCGGCTTCGTTTTTCTCTCGTGCGCATCGGAACCCACGCATTGCCCAACGGGCTCGTCGTCGCACCGATGGCGGGCGTGACCGACAGGCCGTTCCGGCAGCTGTGCCGTCGGCTGGGCGCGGGCTACGCGGTGTCGGAGATGGTGGGGTCCGATCCGCGCCTCGTCGACACGCCGAAGACGCGCCGCCGCACCGATCACGCGGGTGAACCGGCGCCGATCTCGGTGCAGATCGCAGGTGCGGTGCCGGCGATGCTCGCCGAGGCTGCGCGCCACAACGTCGCGCGCGGCGCGCAGATCATCGACATCAACATGGGCTGCCCGGCGAAGAAGGTCTGCCACGCCGCAGCGGGCTCCGCGCTGCTGTCCGACGAGGCGCTGGTCGCACGCATCCTCGACGCGGTCGTCGCCGCCGTCGACGTGCCGGTCACGCTCAAGATCCGCACCGGCCCCGATCCCGCGCACCGCAACGCGCTTGCGATCGCGCGCATCGCCGAGCGCGCCGGCATCGCGGCGCTGACCGTGCACGGGCGCACGCGCGCGTGCATGTTCACGGGCGCGGTCGAGTACGACACGATCGCCGCGGTCAAGGCGAGCGTGACGATCCCGGTGATCGCCAACGGGGACATCGACTCGCCGCAGCGCGCGCGCGACGTGCTCACGCACACCGGCGCCGACGCGATCATGATCGGCCGTGCCGCGCAGGGCCGACCGTGGATCTTCCGCGAGATCGCGCATTTCCTCGCGACCGGGCGTCACCTGCCGCCGCCGACGGTCGCCGAGGCGCGCGAGCTGATCATCGCCCACCTCGCCGACCACTACGCGTTCCACGGCGAGGTCTCGGGCGTGCGCAGCGCGCGGAAGCACCTCGGCTGGTACGTGCGCGACCTCGCGGGGGGCGAGGCGGCGCGCGCCGAGTTCAACGCGGCGGAGACGACGACCGCGCAGGTCGGCGCGGCGCAGCGCTTCTTCGACCGGCTCGCGCGAGCCGGCGAGTGGCTGCAGTACGCGCGCGGCGGCGGCACGACCGTCGACGCAACCACGGACCCCGGCAACCACGGGACACAACGGCAAGCGGCGCCCGCGAGGGCGCGCGCGCAACGACAGGCGGGAACGCCGTGGGCAGGGGAGGCCCTCGCCGCGTGAAGAAGAATGTGAAGCTGAACGGCAGCAACGAGATCGGGCGGAGCGTCGAGCGCTCGCTCGACGAGTACTTCCGCAGGCTGGACGGCGAGATTCCGTCCGGCGTCTACGACATGGTGATCGGCCACGTCGAGCAGGCGATGCTGCGCAGCGTCATGGGGCGTGCCAACGGCAACCAGACGCAGGCCGCCGAGCTCCTCGGCGTCAACCGCAACACGCTTCGCGCCAAGCTCGCGAAGTACGACCTCATCTGACGCGGCCCGCGATGTCGGCGAAGGTCGCGCAGGCGCTGCTGTCCGTCTCCGACAAGACGGGGCTCGAGGATTTCGCGCGCGGCCTCGCCGCGCGCGGGGTGGCGCTCTTGTCCACTGGCGGCACTGCGCAGGCGCTGGCCGCCGCGGGACTGGCGGTGACCGACGTCGGTGCGTACACCGGGTTCCCGGAGATGCTGGACGGCAGGGTGAAGACGCTGCACCCGAAGGTGCACGGCGGCATCCTCGCCCGCCGCGACCTGCCCGCGCATCGCGCGGCGATCGAGCGCGCGGGCATCCCCACGATCGACCTCGTGGTCGTCAACCTGTACCCGTTTCGCGAGACGGTCGCCCGCGACGGCTGCACGCTCGAGGACGCGATCGAGAACATCGACATCGGCGGCCCGGCGATGGTGCGCTCGGCGGCGAAGAACTGGCACGACGTCGGGGTCGTCGTCGGCTCGCCCCTGCAACAGGGCGCGCTGGCCCGCAAGTACGCC
>CAYQAF010000145.1:0-5817 GCA_964415375.1 uncultured Alcaligenaceae bacterium | reverse complement strand
TCGCGCGATCTCAGGCGCCTGCCCACGTTTTCCAAGGATCAGGGGGACATCGTTTCCGCCGCCGACCAGGAGGCCGAGCAGGCCATCGTCGCGACGATCTCGGCAGCCTTTCCCGACCACGCCATCCTCGGCGAGGAGAGCGGCGCGAGCCCCGGCGTGAAGGGTGACTCGCCGTATCGATGGATCATCGATCCGATCGACGGGACGATGAACTTCGTCCACGGCTTCCCGTACTACGCGGTGTCCATCGCGCTCGTCCACGGGAGCGAGCTCACGCACGCCGTCGTGCTCGACCCGAGCCGCGACGAGCTCTTCACCGCCATCAAGGGCCGCGGAGCGCAGCTGAACGACGCGACGCTGCGCACATCCGCCTGCACGCGACTCTCCGATGCGCTGATCGGCACCGTCGTGCCGACGCGCAAGAGCCCCCGTCTGCCGCGCTTCCTGCCGATCTTCAATGGCCTCGCGGAACGCTGCACGCTGCGCCGGGCCGGCGCGTGCGCGCTCGACCTGGCCTACGTCGCCGCCGGGCGGCTCGACGGGTTCTTCGTGACGAGCCTGCGCGCCTGGGACGTCGCCGCCGGCGCCCTGCTCGTGACCGAAGCCGGCGGACGTGTCGGCGACTTCGCGGGTGGGCCCGACATCCTGCGGAGCCAGGAGGTGATCGCTGCCGCGCCCGGCATCTTCAACCCGCTTCGCGAGGCGATCAGTGCCGTCGACTCGCGGTAGACTCGAACTCGCCACACTCTACGCCTGGACATCGCCCATGACCCCCTTGCCCTCGATCGTCGCCGCCATCCTGATCGCACTCGTCGCAGGTCCCGCCACTGCGCAGCCTGGCCAGTTCACGATGCGCTGCGAGAGCCGCAACTACGGCCACAACTTCTGCGCGAGCGACAGCCGCGTGGTCAGCGCGAGCGTCATCCGACAGCGCTCGAGGGCACCGTGCATCCTCGGCCGCACCTGGGGCTGGCGCGGCAACGGCATCTGGGTGTCGGACGGCTGCGAGGCCGACTTCGCGGTGCAGAGCACCACGCCGAACCGCCCGCCGCCGTCGAACGCGGGTCACGTCGTCTGCGAGAGCCACGAGTACCGCTACAACTTCTGCGCGGTGGGCCGGGTGCGCAGCGCCCAGCTGGTGCAGCAGCGTTCGCGGGCGCCGTGCATCCAGGGACGCACTTGGGGCTGGACGCGCGACGGCATCTGGGTCGACCAGGGCTGCGAAGGCGTATTCCGGCTGCGATGAGCGCGTACGGAACCCGACCCGCCGAGGCAAACACACGTTGGGTACCCACATGAGCCATGGAAGACTGTTTTCCATCCCGGCGTTCGCGGCGCTGCTCGCTGGCGCCGGTCCCGCCGCCGCGCAGACCTACGTCCAGTGCGAGAGCCGCGAATACCAGTACCAGTTCTGCCCCATCCCGCAGGGCGCGACGCGCGTGACACTGGTCGAGCAGCGCTCGCGCAGTGCGTGCATCGAGGGTCGCTCGTGGGGGTGGGATCGCCGCGGCGTCTGGGTGTCCAACGGATGCGACGGCGTGTTCGACGTCGTAACCTTTGTGCCACCGCCCGCCGCGCCGCCGATGGCGGTCCCGGGCGGCGGCGTGATCAACTGCGCGAGCCGCAACTACCAGCAGGAGTTCTGCCCGACCGGCCCGATCAGCGGCGCGACGCTCGTCCTGCAGCGCTCGCAGGCGCAGTGCATCCAGGGCCGGACCTGGGGCGTCCGTGGCGACGGCATCTGGGTATCCGGAGGGTGCGAGGGCGACTTCCAGGTGCAGGCCGACGGCTACTACGCGCCGGCGCCGCTGCCGGCGCCGACCCGGCCGGGCCTCTTCGTCTGCGAGAGCCGCAACTACGGCTACAACTTCTGCTCGACCGGACGGGTGAGTCGTGCGCAGCTCGTGCGGCAACTCTCCCAGGCGCCGTGCATCGAAGGTTCCACCTGGGGTGTGCAGCGCGACGGTATCTGGGTCGACCGCGGCTGCGAAGGCGAGTTCGAGGTCCTGACGCGCTAGGTCACTGGCGGCGCACGGCCCGCGAGCGCTTCGAGCTGACCGGCGAGCGCCGGCGGGATCTCGATCCCCTCCGCGCCGGCCTTCGCGGCCAACGCCGTGCGGCGCGCCCCGGGCAGCCGCACGCCGGCATCCTGCAGCATCAGGCCGATCAGCGTTTCCACGCGCTCGAGATAGACGTCGCGGCCCGCGAGTGCCGCCGGATCGATCACGAGGAACGCCTGGCCGATGCGGGGCCGGTTGCCCTCGTCGACGAAGAACGACGAGGCTTCGGCGCCGATCGCGGCCCCTGTGAGCGCGGTTACCAGGAGCTCGACCACCAGCGCGAGCATCGCTCCCTTCGCCCCGCCCATCGGCAGCATCGAGCCCTCGAGCCCCGCCTTGGGGTCCGTCGTCGGGTTGCCGTCGCGGTCGAGCGCCCAGCCCAGCGGGATCGACCGGCCTTCCTTGGCGGCCACCATCAGCTTGCCGCGCGCCACCTCGGACAGCGACAGGTCGATCGACAGCGGCACACCAGCCCGGCGCGGAAACACGGCAGCAATCGGATTGGTACCGAAGATCGGCGTGCGGCCACCCGCCGCCGGCATCGCCGCCGGCGAGTTGCCGAACGCGAGGCCCACCATACCTGCCGCGCCCACCGGGGACAGGTGATAGGCGGCGACGCCGAAGTGGTGGCTGTTGGTGACGGCAGCGAAGGCGACGCCGTGCTCGCGCGCCCGCTCGATCGCGGTGGACACCGCGAGCGCGCAGGCCGGGAAAGCGAGCCCGCAGTGCGCATCGACCAGCACCGCGCCGCCCTTCGCGCGGGCGATCGCCGGTACCGCACGGCCGTCGGCCCGGCCGTTGGCGAGATGCGTCGCGTATTGCGGCACGCGCGACACGCCGTGCGAGGCCAGTCCCTGCGCGTCGGCGGTGGCCAGCGCAGCGGCGGTGGCGCGCGCCATCTCCGGATTCGCGCCGGCACCCGCCAGCGCCCGCGTGGCGAGGTCGGTCAGCGCGGCGATCGTGTAGTGTGGCATGTTCGCCTCAGGCGCGCGGCGCGAGCGCCTCGATCACCTTTTCGGCGATCATCGACGAGACGCGCTCGTTGGATTCCGTGGTGACGCCCGCGATGTGCGGCGTCAGGATCAGATTGGGACAGCCGGCGAGCGGGCTGCCGGCCGGCAGCGGCTCCTTCTCGAACACGTCGAGCGCGGCGCCGCCGAGCCTGCCGGACGAAAGCGCGGCCGCGACCGCGGCCTCGTCGACGACGCCGCCGCGCGCGGTGTTGACCAGAATCGCTCCCGCTTTCATCGCCGCGATCCGCCGGGCGTCGATCAGGTTGCGCGTTGCGGGCAGCAGCGGCACGTGCAGCGTGAGCACGTCGGACTGGGCGAGCAGCGCATCCAGCGTGCGCGGCTCGACGCCCTCGTCGCCCCACACGGCATCACCCGGCGCGAGCTCGGCGTCGAAGCCGATCACCCGCATTCCCAGTGCCCGTCCCAACCGTCCCGTGAGGCGGCCGATGCCGCCGAAGCCGACGATGCCTAGCGTCTTGCCCGCGATCTCGCGCCCGGACGACAGCGCGCCGCGCGGCCACTTCCCGGCGGCGACCTCGGCCGTGGCGAAATACGTGCCGCGCAGCAGGACCATCGCGACGCCGATCACGTACTCCGCGACGGCGCGCGCGTTGGCGCCCGTGGCCGGAATGACCACGACATCCCGCGCCGCGCATGCGGCGACGTCGATGTTGTCGAGTCCCACGCCGAGCCGTCCGACGACCCGCAGCCGCGGCGCCGCCGCAAGCAGCTCGACGTCGACCTGTGTGCGGTTGCGCACGACCAGCGCGTCGGCGTCGATGAGCTTCGCCTTGAGCTCCTCGCGACGATCGACGAGGCCCGCGTCGTACTCGGTGGCGTGGTGCGCGGCGAGCGCGGCGACGGCCGCCTCGTCCATGAATTCGCTGATCACGATGCGCATGGTACGGTTCCTCAGGTCGCGAACAGGCTGTCCATGTCGGCGAACGCCTTGAACTCGAGCGCGTTGCCGAACGGGTCGAGGAAGAACATCGTCGCCTGCTCGCCGGGCTCGCCCTTGAAGCGGACGTAGGGCTCGATGACGAACTTCACGCCCGCCGCACGAAAGCGCTCCGCAAGTGCGTGCCAGGTCGGCAGATCGACGACGACGCCGAAGTGGCGGACCGGGACGTTCTGGCCGTCGACGAGGCTCGTCGCATCGGTCATCTGCGCGCGCTCGACGCGATGGGCGACGATCTGGTGCCCGTGGAAGTCGAAGTCGACCCAATCCGGGGAAC
Organism: uncultured Alcaligenaceae bacterium; assembly: GCA_964415375.1. Taxonomy (GTDB): domain Bacteria; phylum Pseudomonadota; class Gammaproteobacteria; order Burkholderiales; family Casimicrobiaceae; genus VBCG01. The sequence continues at coordinate 1,509 of CAYQAF010000145.1, read as the reverse complement.
TGCGGCCCTCGGCGCAGCCCAGGAACTCGCCGTAGAAGCGCCGCGCGACATCGAGGTCGGTCACCGGGAACGCGAGGTGGAAGCGCGGATACGGTGTGGTTGGAAGGTGGCCTGGAGCGTTCATGCGGTCGTGGCGAGGTCCTTGGTGCGCGGGGCGCCCTGCGCCGGATCGTCGGAGGGATCGTGGTACCAGTCGCGGTGCGGCGAGACCGCGCTGCAGGCGAGGCACTGTGTGCGCTCCCAGCGCACGGCGCAGCCCGGGCACAGCCCGCCGGTAGCGAACGTGTTCCAGACGGTCCCGCAGCGCGGCAGGCACGACCAACGCGCGTCGGGGCCCGGCCGCCAGCGGCACGCGGGGCAGTAGATCTCGGGGGTCTTCATCGTGGCGATTCGGCGGCGGGCGCCGGAGCGATCCCGGTGCGGCAACGCCGCAATTTTCCCACGACGCCGCACGCGTCGAGATTGCTTGCGCGCGTCAAACCTGCCACGGCAGGCGGTCCAGGTCGACGTTGCCGCCGGACAGCACGATGCCGACCCGAAGGCCCTTCGCCTCGAGCGTGCCCTCGAGCAGACAGGCGAGCGGCACGGCGCACGACGGCTCGATGACGATCTTCATGCGCTCCCAGGTGATGCGCATCGCGCGCACGATCGCCTGCTCGCTCGCGACGCCGATCGCATCCACCCCGGCCCGGATCGCGGCGAGCGTGCGCGGGCACAGCGGCGTGCGCAGGCCGTCGGCGATCGTGGTCGTCGTCGCCACCGGTTCCACGCGTCCGGAGCGGAAGCTCCGCAAGGCGTCGTCGGCATTCGCGGGCTCGGCGCCGAACACGCGCACACCCGGCTTCGTGCCTTTGGCCGCGATCGCCGTGCCGGACAGGAGCCCGCCGCCGCCCACCGGAACGATCACCGCGTCGAGATCGGGGGCATCTTCGAGGAGTTCCAGCACGGCAGTGCCCTGCCCCGCGATCACGTCGGCGTTGTCGAACGGGTGCACGAGCACCGCACCCGTCTCCACCTGCACCTTCGCGCACTCGGCCTCGCGCGCGGCGGCGGTGGGCGCGCAAAAGCGGATCGTCGCACCCTGCCTGCGCACGTTGTCCTGCTTCACCTGCGGGGCGTTGTCGGGCATCACCACCCACGCCGGAATGCCGCGGCGCGCTGCGGCGTAGGCAAGCGCTGCGCCGTGATTGCCCGAGGAGTGCGTGACGACGCCGCGCGCAGCCTGGTCCGCGGCGAGCGCGAACACCGCGTTGGTCGCGCCGCGAGCCTTGAATGCGCCGATCTTCTGGAAGTTTTCGCACTTGAAGTGCAACCGCGCGCCCGCCTCGGCGTCGAGCGAGCGGCAGGTCATTACCGGCGTGCGGTGCACGTGCGGGGCAATGCGCACGCGCGCCGCACGGACCGCGGCGAGGTCGGGCAACGCGAGCGGCGCGGTGTCGGCACCGGCGCTCACTGGACTACCCTCCGCGCTGACGCGCTTCGGGCCTGATTCGCCCTCGGGGCGGCCCT
>CAYQAF010000144.1:0-5817 GCA_964415375.1 uncultured Alcaligenaceae bacterium | reverse complement strand
CAAGGGCATGCTGCCCAAGGGCCCGCTCGGCTACGCGATGATCAAGAAGCTCAAGTGCTACGCCGGCGGCGCGCACCCCCACGCAGCGCAGCAACCCCAGACCCTCGACATCTGACCATGATCGGCAACTACTACTACGGCACCGGCCGCCGCAAGACCTCGGTCGCGCGCGTCTTCATCAAGCAGGGCACCGGCAAGATCGTCGTCAACGACAAGCCGGTCGACGCGTTCTTCTCGCGCGACACCGGCCGCATGGTCGTGCGCCAGCCGCTGGTCCTGACCGGCCACGAGCAGACCTTCGACATCATGGTCAACGTCACCGGCGGCGGCGAGTCGGGCCAGGCCGGCGCAGTGCGCCACGGCATTACCCGCGCGCTGATCGACTACGACGCGCAGCTCAAGCCCACGCTGTCGAAGGCAGGTCTCGTGACGCGCGACGCCCGGGAGGTCGAGCGCAAGAAGGTCGGCTTCCACAAGGCGCGGCGTCGCAAGCAGTTCAGCAAGCGCTGACAAGCACACCGACACGCCACGAAGGCAGGGCTGCCGCGAGGCGGCCCTGTTCGTTTCGGCCGGCGGCGCCAGCGCCAGTGGCGGCAGGTTCCCGGGGCGGCGCTTCTGCCGAAAGCGCGGCTGCTACAATCGTTTTCATGACGGGGGCATGCTTGGCGCGGCGGTGCATCGTCGGCAATACACGGCACGGCGGAGCCAAGGCTGGCGCCGAGCCGCCCCTCCCGCCGAAGCCCTCCGGCTGTGCCGCGACGCCGGTCCGTCCCTGACCCCCGTGCCCCCGCCCGCCATCCTGCGCCGACTTGCCCGGCACTTCTCGATCAGCGCGCCGCGCATGGCGGTGCGCACGCATCTCGGCTGGCCCTGGAAGGCGGCGCTGGCCATCGGGCTCGTGCTGCTGGTCGGCGGCATGTGGTGGCTGGGATTCGACTTCGGGCAGATCCTCGGCGGCTTCAACCGCAAGGAGATCGACCAGCGCATCGCGACACTGGCGGCGGACACCGCCACCGCGCAGCACGAGGCGTCCGGGCTCCGCGCGAGAAACAGCGAACTCGAAAGCGAGCTCGCGATGAGCCACGGCCTGCAGGACTCGCTCAAGAAGCAGCGGGAGGAGGCCGCGCAGGAGAACGCGCAGCTCAAGGAGGAGCTTGCGTTCCTGCAGGGATTCTTCGCTGACTCGAGCAAGCCCGGCGTGACGATCCCGAGACTGTCCGCCGATGCCAACGCGGACGAGCGGGTTCGCTACAGTGCACTGGTGGTGCGGGGCGGCAGCGCCAAGTCCGACTTCGAGGGGTACCTCACGATCTCGGCCGACCTCGCGCCCGGCGACGCGGCCCCCCCGGGCAGCCGGACGCTCACCGTCGCGCTGCCGGACGACGACCCGGCGGCCGCAGCGCCCCTCAAGCTGCGGTTCAAGTACTATCAGCGGATCGAAGGTTCGTTCCGCATTCCGACGGGATACGCAGTCCGGATGATCACCGTGCGCGCCTACGAGTCCGGCACCGCGGGCGTCCGCGCGACCCGCACGTTGACTTTGCCGTAGGAGGTCCCCATGTTCGGCAGGAAGACGCTCGCGCAGAAGCGCATCGACAGCCTGATCGGCGCCGGCACGACGGTGCGCGGCGACATCGTGTTCGAAGGTGGCCTGCGCATCGACGGCACGGTGCTCGGCAACGTCACGGCGGGCGACGGCAAGGCGGGCACGCTGGTCGTGAGCGAGCACGCCAGGATCGACGGGCGCGTGGATGTCGCGCACGTCGTCGTCAACGGCACGGTGAACGGCCCGGTCACGGCGCGCGACTCGCTGGAGCTGCAGGGCAAGGCCCGCATCGTCGGCGACGTGGCCTACCGGACGCTGGAGATGCACGTCGGCGCGTTCGTCCAGGGGCGTCTCGATCCGGTCGAAGCCGAACCCGGCACGGCCAGCGTGGTCGAATTGAAGCGTGTGGGAACGGGCCGCGCCGGCGTGCCCGAGTGACCCTGAATGGCGCGTGGTTTGACGCGCCGCCGGCGCGCCTAGATAATTGTTGCCGAAACGGAGCGCCAAGGAGCCCCCCGAAATGAATGATATGACCGACATGCCCACCCCGCTCGTCTTCACCGATTCCGCTGCGCTGAAGGTGCGCGCGCTGATCGAGGAAGAGGGCAACCCCGAGCTCAAGCTCCGCGTGTTCGTCAGCGGCGGCGGCTGCTCGGGATTCCAGTACGGCTTCACGTTCGACGAGGTCGTGAACGAGGACGACACGGCGATGGAGAAGAACGGCGTCACGCTGCTCATCGACCCGATGAGCTACCAGTACCTGGTCGGCGCCGAGATCGACTACCAGGAAGGCCTCGAGGGCGCGCAGTTCGTGATCAAGAACCCGAACGCGACCACCACCTGCGGCTGCGGGTCGAGCTTCTCGGCCTGATACAAAACGGCCCCCACGCTCGTTGCGCTCGCTGCCCCCCGGGGGCGGGTCAGCCCCTCGGGGCGGCCCTTCGGCACTGACAGTTCTCCTGCGGTACGCTAAACGGCAGCTTCGGCTGCCGTTTGCGTTTTCAGGGACGGGTCGCCGCCGTCGGCTGCGGGCGACGGCGGTCAGCGCGGATAGATCGCGCCGAGCACGCGCGGGCCGCGTGCGCCGGTGACGCTCGGCAGGCTGGTGGTGCGCCCGGCGAGGGCCTCGCGCGCAAGCCAGGCAAAGGCAAGCGCCTCGACGTGCTCGACGGCCACCCCCCACTCGGAGGTCGGCAGCACGCTGCACGGCTTGAGGTCGCGCGCGAGCGCGCGCAGCAGCGTGGAATTGTAGGCACCACCGCCGCACACCAGCAGCTCGGCGATGCCCGGGGCCTCGCGCCCCAGCGCGTCCGCCACGGCGCGCGCCGTGAGCGCGGTCAGCGTCGCCTGCACGTCCGCCGGGTGGAAGGCACCCCCGTGGCGCGCCAGCGCGTCGTCCAGCCACGCCGCGTTGAAGTGGTCGCGGCCGGTGCTCTTCGGCGGCCGCAGCGCGAAATACGGGTCGGCGAGCAGGATCGAGAGGAGCGCATGATCGACGCGGCCCGACGCCGCCCACGCGCCGCCGGCGTCGAAGAGCCCGTCGCCGTGGCGCCCGAACCACAGGTCGAGCAGCGAGTTGCCGGGACCGGTGTCGAAGCCGCGCACCGGTTCGCCGGGAACGAGCAGCGTCAGGTTCGCCACGCCGCCGACGTTCAGCACGGCCCGGGCACGGTCGGGACGACCGAAGAGCGCGGCGTGGAATGCCGGCACCAGCGGTGCACCCTGGCCGCCGGCCGCCATGTCGCGGCGCCGGAAGTCGGCGACGACCGCGACGCCGGCGCGCTCGGCCACGCGGGCGGGATCGTTCAGTTGCGCGGTCCACGCCTCGTCGGGCCGGTGCCGCACCGTCTGCCCGTGCACGCCCGCGGCAACGAGGTCGCTCGCCGCGATGCCCGCGGCGCGGCAGGCGTCGGTGATCGACTCGGCGTACAGGTCGGCGAGCGCGAGGCTCGCCCGCGCCGCACGCGCGAGCTCGTCGTCGCAGGGCGCCTGGAGCTCGAGGAGCTCGTCGCGAAGGAACTCGGGCATCGGCGCATGCGCTGCCCCGAGCGTCGCGCAGAGACCCTCGCGCGGCGTGAAGTCGGCGACGACGGCGTCGACGCCGTCGAGGCTCGTGCCGGACATCACGCCGGCGTAGAGTTCGCGCGGCAAGGACTATTCTGCAGCGGCGAAGCGCGCGACCGGCAGCTCGCGGGCGAACGCGAGTTGCTGCGCGATCGGCCCGATGTGCGCGAGGAAGGCTCCGCGGGTCTCGGGCGGCAGCGGTCCCGCGGTCGGCATGGCGACGGTCAGCGGATTGCGCGGCTCGTCGTTGACCCGGAACTCGTAGTGCAGGTGCGGACCGGTCGCCCAGCCGGTGGCACCGACGTAGCCGATCGTGTCACCCTGCCGCACGCGCACCCCGTTGCGAACACCCGCTGCGAAGCGCGACAGGTGCGCGTAGAGCGTCGAGTAGGCACCGGTGTGGCGCAACGTGACCACGTTGCCGTACCCGCCCTTCACGCCGGCGAGCGTGACGACACCGTCGGCGGTGGCCCGCACCGGCGTGCCGGTCGGCGCGCCGTAGTCGACGCCCCGGTGGGCGCGCCACGTCTGCAGGATCGGATGCAGGCGTGCGAGCGAGAACCCGGAGGTCAAGCGCGAAAACTCCATCGGTGAACGCAGGAAGGCGCTGCGGGTGCTGCGCCCGTCGCGGGTGTACCAGGCGTCCTGCCCGTCGGCATCGCGCCACAGGAAGGCGCTCAGCTGCTGGCCGCGGTTCTCGAACTCCGCAGCGACGATGCGACCGACGCCCACGGGCTCGCCGTCGACGTAGCGGGACTCGTAGAGGACGCTGAAGCGATCGCCGAAGCGAAGGTCCTGGAGGAAGTCGATGTCGCCGGCGAAGAGCTCGGCGAGCGCGATCGTCACCGCGTCGGGGAGCCCGATCGCGTCGGCGGCACCAAAGAGCGACGTGTTGATCTCGCCCGACTTCAGCGTCAGTCGCACCGTCTCGCCGCCCGGAGCGCGCGTCGCGACCAGCGCACCGGACTCGCGAGCCACCGTCAGGCGCTCGCCGTCACCCGTGCGAAAGCGCAGCGCGACCAGGCCCCCTGCGCCGTCGGTCGCCACCTGCAGCGGTCGGCCGGGCTTCAGCTGGTACAGCGGCCGCGCGTCGGGATTCGTGCGCACGAACGCCATCGCCGACGGGTCGTCGACGCCGGCGCGCGCCAGCAGGCTGCCGATCGTGTCGCCGCGCCGGACGCGCTCCTCGCGCCAGTAGGGTCCCGGGTCGTCCGCGATCGGAACGACTTCCGGTACCGGCAGGGCGCGCTCGACGATGCGGCCGGGCGGCAGGTCCAGCGTCGTGTCCGGCGCAATGCCGAAGGCCGCGACGCCGGTGAGCGCAAGCACGGCGATCGCGAGCACGTGCGGCAGGCGAAAACCCCCACCCCACCGGGCAGCCGGGTTGTCGTGCTGCGCTAGAATTCGACGTTTTGCGGCGTCCGGCATGGGTGGTGATCTGCCTTCCAAGCCCCGGAGTTTACCAAAGCAGGCGCCGTGCCGGGGCGCCCCGCCGTCATTGCATCTCCACCTGCCCAGGACCCCCCATGAGCCTCACCATCTACGGCATGCCGGCTTCGCGCGCGTTCCGCGTGCTGTGGGCCGCCGAGGAAGCCGGCCTTCCCTACGCCAACGAGCCACTGTCCTTCAAGGATCCGGCGATCAAGGCGCCGGCCTACCTCGCGATCAACCCCAACGGCACGATCCCGGCGATCGTCGATGACGGCTTCGCGCTGTTCGAGTCGCTGGCAATCACCCTATATCTTTCACGCAAATCCGGCAAGCTGTGGCCGAAGGACGTCCGGGGCGAGGCCGTCGCCTTTCAGTGGACGATGTGGGCGGCAACCGAAGTCGAGGGCGCCCTCGGCGGCTGGTTCTACCACACCCGCTTCCTGCCCGAGGCGGAGCGCAAGCCCGAGGTCGCGAAGGATGCGGCGGCGAAGCTGCCGCCGCGCTTCGACGTGCTCGAGGGCGCGCTCGCGCAGTCGCCCTGGCTCGCGGGCGAGGCGTTCGGCATCGCCGACCTCAACGTGGCGGCGGTCACCTACCGGGCGCCGGCGTTCGGGCTCGAACGGTGGCCGCGGATCGCGGACTGGCACCGGCGCTGCTACGCGCGGCCCGCTGCGCAGCGCGCCGTGGCGCTCCGGGAAGCACGATGACGTCCGCCGCGGACGTCGTCGCGCAGCACCTCCAGGTCTTCCGGCGCGGCGCGGACGAGCTCCTCGTCG
>CAYQAF010000143.1:0-5829 GCA_964415375.1 uncultured Alcaligenaceae bacterium | reverse complement strand
CGGCCTCGCGGCGACGCGGGCGAGCAGGCTCTCCACCATCATGGTCGGCGACCCCGTTCAATAACCGGGAGGCTGCGCAGCAGGTCTCCCGCGACGATGATCGGCTCGTGCTCGTAGTAACCACCCCAGTCCGCGGCATCGGCACCCAATGGTCCAGGATTGGCGCGCGCGAGGGCGAGCGGCCGCATGCCCAGGTGGGCGAGCAGCACGCGCAGTTCGCGGGTGGCCGTACTCACCACCCAGCGATAGCCACGTTGCGACAGGTGACGGGCGAGCATGGGCAGCAGACGCTTGCCCTCGCCCGCGTACGCGGCGGCGAAGTGGCCGACCTCGACGATTTCGCGGCGGGTGACCCGTGCGCCGGTACGTGCGGCGATGACCTCCTCGATCGGCGCGGCGAGGTAACGTTCGAGGAACAGCGGGTCGGCCGCGTCGCGGTAGCCGGCCGCGGCCAGGATGCGCTCGTCGCCGATGAGCCCGACCAACGTGGGTGCCCAGTGGGAAACTCGCGCGCCGTAGCGTGAACGATAGACGTCGGCGATGCAGGCCTCGATGCGATCGCGCTGCGGGGCACCGCTTTCGACCACGGCGAGCGAGCGCTCCGGCGCGCGGGCGTCGGGTGCAACGGGCCGACCAACCGGCGGCGTGGCAGGGGCGAAACAGGGTCCTTCGGCAAGCACGTTGCTCGGGCCTTTGCTGCGGAATCGATGACCGGAGCCTATCGGGCCAACCTTAATCGGGCATTAAGCGCCGGGCGTCGCCCATGCGTCGTGACGCATCCTTGCGCCGGGCAGTTGCGCCGGCCCGGCCTTTCCCGCGATCATCGGGCGGTCCACGAAAACCAAACGGGGCCGAGATGCCGGACAACGTGCACGTGATCGACCACCCGCTCGTGCAGCACAAGCTCACGCTGATGCGCCGCAAGGAGACCAGCACCGCGAACTTCCGCAAGCTGCTGAACGAGATCGGGGCACTGCTGGCCTACGAGGTCACGCGCAACTTCCCGATGCACGAGGTCGAGGTCGAGACCCCGCTCGAGAAGACGACGGGCCGCATGATCGACGGCAAGAAGCTCGTCTTCGTGCCGATCCTGCGGGCCGGAACAGGCCTGCTCGACGGGTTCCTGTCGGTGATCCCCGGCGCGCGCGTCGGCCACCTGGGCCTCTATCGCGACCCGAAGACGTTGAGCCCGGTCGAGTACTACTTCAAGATGCCCGGCGAGATGCCGGAGCGCGATGCGATCGTGCTCGACCCGATGCTCGCCACCGGCAACTCGGCGATTGCCGCCGTGGACCGGTTGAAGCGCGAGCGGCCGCGCTCGATCCGGCTGGTGTGCCTGGTAGCCTCACCGGAAGGCATGGCGAACTTCACGCGCGCGCACCCGGACATCGAGGTCTTCACCGCGGCGATCGATCGCCAATTGAACGACCACGGCTACATCCTGCCGGGACTGGGTGACGCCGGCGACCGGATCTTCGGGACGAAATAGTCTCTGCGGTCTACTCGCAGCCTCGTCATTCCCGCTTTCGCGGGAATGACGAGGCTGCGATGCGCCGGGGTGTGCTACCGGACCGGCTCGGGGAAGAAGGCGTCAGGCAGCTGCTTGCGAATTTCGGCCGGATTCATCTTCACGTAGTCGTGGGCGAGCTCGCCCGCGACGAGCCGGCGCGTGTCCGTGCCGAGCGACGAGCGCAGATGCCCGAGAAACGCGGGCGAGGCGACCAGCACCAGCCGTTCGAACTCACGGCCCGTGCGGCCGCTTTCGATCCGGTTGGCCAGCAAGCGGGCGAAGTCGATCGTCTGCTGCTCCTTCGGCCCGACCCGCGACTGCAACGCGTGATACGAATGTTGCCCGCTGGCGTGGCCGGCGGACACTCGGCCCGGCAGGTCGCTTGTGAGCTCGTGCTCAGCGAGCCGCGCCTCGGGATGGGCGATCGTCTCGAGCTCCTTCATCGGCGCATCCGCGGCGGCAGCAATGAACAACCGCGCCATCGCGCTGTTCGCGACCACTACCCAAGTCCTGGTCATCTGACCCTCCGTGGTGCAAGCACCCGGCGGACGGCCCGCTCCACCAACCACTCCGAACGCCAATGCCGCCGTCGTTGATTACACCTCTACTCCGATGTGCGAACGGTTGCCTTGCCTTGTGACAAGACCGGTGCGAATCGCCGGATCCGCGGCGGCAGCCTCGGGCGCGGACGGGCGGGCCGGCGGTCGCACGGCGGCGGGGCGGCGCTTCAGAGCTTGTTGTGCGAGCCGTCGCAGAGCGGAGGCTTGCCGGTGCGCTTGCAGCCGCACAGCCACACCTTGCCGGCTTCGGGCAGCGTCCAGCGCACGGGCGTGATGCCGGTGCCCTGGTGCGACCCATCGCAGAACGGCTGGCGCTTGGAACGCCCGCAGGCACACCACCAGTAATCCCCCGCCTGCAGATCGACGGCATAGGGGCCTTTTTGTGCGAGCAATGGATCCGACACGACCATCTCCCTGTCTTAATCGATGGAGCTTAGCGGATTCGCCGCACGCACGGGTTGGACGAACGCGCGTCAGGAGCGCTGCCGACGGCCGGCCGCGTGCGTCACGACGAGCGATCGGGTGCCGTCGGCATAGAATGCCTTCCCCGCCGCCACGCGAATGGCCCCGACCGGCCCCGGAAACGACGACCCGATGGAATCGATCTACTACGTGATGTGCTGGGCGTGCCACCGCAAGTGCGTGCACTGCTACGAGGACCGCTTCCGGCCCTACGTGCGCGGCGAACTCGAGTCGGTGGTCGCCGAGGCCGAGCGCAACTTTCCACGCATCATCGACCACTTCCCGGCGCGGCACACCTATCGCGACACCGACGACCCGCGCCCCGACGGCACGTTCCCGGAGAAGACCGGTCGCGTCATCCTCTCAGGGGGCGAATCGCTGATCGACCCGGTGCGCGAGCGCGTCACCTACAAGGTGATCGAGCGACTCACCGCGAAGTACGCCGCGCAGGGCGGCGTGAAGATCGTCGTGCAGACCACGGGGGACGTGCTGACCGACGCGATCGTCGATGACCTCCTTGCCCGCGGCGTGTGGATGATCTCGGTGGCGAGCATCGACGACTTCCACGTTGGCCTTGCGGGCGAGGATCGGCAGAGGGCCTTCGTCGACAAGCTGACGGCGATGTTCGAGCGTCACGGCATGCGCCAGTCGGGCCTTTCGGCGGTGACGCGCAATTGGCACGAGGAGGCGGGGCCGGTGTTCAGCTTCTTCGGCGCGCAGCCCGACTCGTGGATCGGCAAGCTGTGGCCGCGCGGGCGCGCGTGGCAGAACGGGCTCTCGAAGGCGACGCTCGCCGACAACTTCTGCAACCGCTGGTCGGGAGGGCTCAATTTCCTTCGCCACGCGTACAACGGTTCCGAGGTGTCGGTGGAACCCGATGGCGCCGTGTATCCCTGCTGCATCAAGACGAAGCTGCCGGTCGGCAATCTGGTCGAAGAGGACCTGATCGCGATTCTCGACTCGCTCGCCGGCGAGCCGGCATTCGAAGCGATCACGATGGGGCACCCCGAGCGCATGGGGTTCGCCTATGGCTGGGGGGAGGCGAAGTTTCTCGCGGCGTCGCGCACGACGACCCCGACGGGCGAGTCCTACCAGAACCTTTGCATCGGCTGCGACCGCTTCCACGAGCAGGTACTGGGGCCCGTGCTCGAGGCGGCACAGGCGCGCCGCCGGGCGGCCCGGGGCGAGGCCGCCGCACCGTCGCGGCGGAAGACGATCGCGCTCGTTCCATCCGGAGAGTGACGTGGGTGCAAGGCTCGCCGCGCGCATCGCCCGGACCCTCATGGTATGCACGGCGCTCGCGGTCGCGGTGCCCGGGCCGGTGCTCGCCCAAGCCTGGGACGAGATCGTTACGCGCGCGCGCGGCCAGACGGTGAACTGGAACGCCTGGGCCGGCGACGAGAACACCAACGCGTTCATCGCCTGGGTCGGCGCCGAGGTCGAGAAGCGTTACCGCGTCAGGGTGAACCACGTGAAGCTCAAGGACACCGCCGAGGCGGTGACGCGCGTGGTTGCCGAGAAGTCCGCCGGACGCGACCGCGGCGGCAGCGTCGACCTGATCTGGATCAACGGGCCGAACTTCCTCGCAATGAAGGAGCAGCAGCTCCTGTACGGTCCGTTCGTCGAGCGCCTGCCGAACTGGCGGCTGGTCGACACCGTGCGCAAGCGCTCCAACGTCATCGACTTCACGATCCCCCACGACGGCTACGAGTCGCCGTGGCGCATGGCGCAGATCGTCTTCATCCACGAGTCCCGGCGGGTGAAGGACGTGCCGCGGTCGGTCCCCGAACTGCTCGAGTGGGCGAAACGCCACCCCGGCCGGTTCACGCATCCCAACGTGAGGAACTTCCTCGGCGCCACGTTCATGAAGCAGGCGCTGTACGAGCTCGCGCCGGATCCGGCGTTGCTGCAGAAGCCGGCGACCGACGACAACTTCGGCGCGGTCACCGCGTCGATGTGGGCGTGGTACGACGCCCTGCGACCGCACCTGTGGCGGCAGGGCAGGCAGTTTCCCGACAACGGCCCGGCGCAGCGGCAGCTCATGAACGACGGCGAGATCGACATGATGATCTCGTTCAATCCGTCGGAGGCCGCGGTGGCCGTGACTGCCGGGCTCCTGCCCGACAGCGTGCGCACGTTCACGTTCGCGAAGGGCACGATCGGCAACACCAGCTTCGTCGCGATCCCCCGGAACGCGGCGCACAAGGAAGGCGCGATGGTCGTCGCCAACTTCCTGCTCGAGCCGTCGACGCAGGCGCACGCCCAGGACATCCGGCAGATGGGCAACTTCACCGTGCTCGACCTCGATCGGCTTGCGCCGGCCGACCGCGCGCGCTTCGCCGGGCTGCCGAAGCATCCGGCGTTGCCGACCGCCGCCGAGCTCGGCACGACGCTGCTCGAACCGCATCCCACGTGGATGACGCGCATCACGGCGGAGTGGGAGCGCCGCTACACCAAGTGACGCCCGGGCGCCGCTTGCGCCGGCTCGCTGCCGCGCCCTCTATCACCGTCGCTGCGTTTGCGTTGCCGATCGGGGCGGGGCTCCTCGGTACGCTGCTGCCCGCGTTCGGGATCCTGCCCGCGCTCGGCCGCACCACGCCGAGCCTCGACCCCTGGCGAGAGCTGGTCGCGCTGCCGGGGTTCGCGACCAGCGTGCGTCTCACCCTCACCACCGGTTTCGCCGCGGCGCTCGTTGCGCTCGTCCTCGCAATGGGCTTCTGCGCGTGGGCATGGCAGCGCCCGCTGGCGCGGCGGGTCGGTGCCTGGCTCGCGCCGGTGCTCGCGACGCCGCACTCGGCGCTGGCGCTGGGGCTCGCGTTCCTGATCGCGCCGTCGGGCTGGATCCTGCGCATGCTGTCGCCGTGGGCGACGGGGCTCGAGCTGCCGCCCGACGTAGCCACCGTGGGTCATCCCTCCGGCGCCGCGCTGGTGTTGGGGCTCGTGATGAAGGAAGTGCCGTATCTCGTGCTGATGACGATCGGCGCGCTCAATCAGGTGCGCGCGGAGCAGGCGCTCGCCGTGTCGCGGGCACTGGGCTACGGTCGCGCGGCGACGTGGTTCAAGGTGATCGTGCCGCAGATCTATCCGCAGTTGCGGCTGCCGGTGTACGCAGTGCTCGCGTTTTCGCTGTCCGTGGTCGACGTCGCGCTGATCCTCGGCCCGTCGAACCCGCCGCCGCTCGCGGTGCTCGCGGTGCGCTTGTTCCAGGACGCCGACCTGCGCTTCTGGTTCCCGGCCGCTGCGGCGGCCGTGCTGCAGCTTGCGGGTGGCGGAGTCGAACTGGTTTTTGAGGTCGTT
>CAYQAF010000142.1:0-5841 GCA_964415375.1 uncultured Alcaligenaceae bacterium | reverse complement strand
ACTTCCTGCGCGAGTACCAGGCGGGGCGCACGCCGAATCCCGACGTGCTGTGCAACAGCGAAATCAAGTTCGCGGCGTTCCTCGAGCACGCGCGTACGCTCGGCGCCGACTGGATCGCCACCGGCCACTACGCGCGGGTGCGACGGCCCGCGGGGGAGGGCGGGCCGGTCGAATTGCTGAAGGCCGTCGACGCGACCAAGGACCAGAGCTACTTCCTGCATCGCCTCACGCAGGCGCAGCTCGCGCCGGTGCTGTTCCCCCTGGGCGATACGCCCAAGCGCGAGGTGCGCGCGATCGCGAAGCGGGTCGGCATCCCGACGTGGGCAAAGAAGGACTCGACGGGCATCTGCTTCATCGGTGAGCGGCCCTTCCGTGACTTCCTCGCACGCTACCTGCCGCGCGAGCCGGGGCCGATCGTCACGCCGAAGGGGCGCGAACTGGGCCGCCACACGGGGCTCGCCTACTACACGCTGGGACAACGCCAGGGCCTCGGCATCGGTGGCACGCGCGGCGCGAGCGATGCGCCGTGGTTCGTCGCGGGCAAGGACCGCGCGCGCAATGCGTTGATCGTCGTGCAGGGACACGATCACCCGCTGCTCCACCGCGATACGGTCGACGCACAGGAGGCGCACTGGATCGCGGGCGAAGCGCCTTCGATGCCCGCGCGGCTCGGCGCGAAGACGCGCTACCGCATGCCGGATGCCGCGTGCACGGTGAACACGACCGTGGACACGACGGTCGGCACGACCGACGGTTTCCTGCGCGCGACCTTCGACGCGCCGCAGTGGGCGCCGACACCCGGCCAGTATCTCGTGCTCTACGACGGCGACACGTGCCTCGGCGGAGCCGTGATCGTCGATCGAGGCGGCAACGTTTCCGGCAGTCGCGTCGAGGCGGCCGTCGCAACGTAGGTGCGCCGCATGCCCGGGCCCTCGCGATGGGGCCCGGGACTCCGTGTCGTCAGAACGGAATGTCGTCGTCGAAGTCGTCGGTGTTCTTCTTGCTGGGGGCGGCGCCGCCGCGACTCGCGCCGGACCCGCCGCCGCCACCACCTCCACCACCTGCAGCGCCACCACCTGCAGCGCCACCGGAGCGCCGGCCGCCACCCGCGTCGCCGGCGCCGAACTCGGCATCACCGCCGCCGCCACCCCCGGCGTCACGCGCGCTGCCGATCAGCTGCATGCGATCGGCGACGATCTCGGTCGAGTATTTCTCGACGCCTTCCTTGTCCGTGTATTTGCGCGTCTGCAGCCGGCCCTCGATGTAGACCGAGCGGCCCTTCTTCAGGTACTCGCCGGCGATCTCGGCCTGGCGTCCGAACAGCACGACGGTGTGCCACTCGGTGCGCTCCTGCTTTTCGCCGCTCTTGTCCTTCCACTGCTCGGACGTCGCGATGCGCAGGTTGGTGACGGCATCGCCGCCGGTGGTGTAGCGCGTCTCGGGGTCGCGGCCCAGGTTGCCGAGCAGAATCACTTTGTTGACCGAGGCCATCAGGTTTCTCCCATCGAATAGGTGGAGGGATAGGTAGGCGGGGCGCTCATCGAGGCGCTGACCACAAGCCACACGGCCGTCAGCGCGATCCCGAGCCCGAACACGGCGGCAGGGCCGGCGTGCTGGGCGAGAAAGCCGCCGGCCGCGGCGCCGAGGAACGCGCCCAGGAACTGCACGCTCGAATAGACACCGGTGGCCGTGCCCTTCTGCGCTGGCGGTGCGAACTTGGACACGAGGGACGGCAGCGTCGCCTCGAGCAGGTTGAACGCGGCGAAGAAGACCACCAGGCCAAGCACCAGCAGGGGCAGCGAGGAGCCGGCGAGCGCGAGCACCACCTGCCCGACGAGAAGGATCAGCACCGCGCCCATGAACACCGCCTTGCTGCGCGCGGGCCGATCGGCGGCGCGCAGCAGCGGCAGCATGAGCAGCACCGAGCCGACCATCACCGGCAGGTACACCTTCCAGTGCGCCTCGGCGACCAGGCCGGCGTCGCGCAGCGCGAACGGCACCTGCACGAACAGCGCCATCAAGAGCGCGTGCAGCGCGAAGATGCCGTAGTTGAGGCGCAGCAGCTGGCCGTCGGCGAGCACCTTGCCGAACGCCGCGAGGCCGGGCGCGCGTGGATGCACGTGCGCGGGGTCGGGGTCGGGCACGCGGCGCTTCAACACGACGATCGCGCCGAGCGCGAGCACGCCAGTGAGCACGAAGATCCCCGGCACGCCGATCCACGCCTTCAGCACGGGACCGAGGATCAGGGAGAGCGCGAACGTCGCGCCGATCGTCATGCCGATCGCGGCCATCGCACGGGTGCGGACCTCGTGGCGCGTCAAGTCGGCGGTGAGCGCGATCACCGCAGCGGAGATCGCGCCCGCGCCCTGTATCGAGCGCCCGGCGATCGTCCACCAGATGTTCGGCGCCCACGCGGCAACGAAGCTGCCGAACGCGAAGAGCAGCAGGCCGAGGACGATCGTCGGCTTGCGGCCGAAGCGATCGGAGGCCCAGCCGAAGGGGATCTGCAGGATCGCCTGCGTGAGGCCGTAGGCGCCGAGCGCGATGCCGACCAGCGTGTGGTCGCGGCCGCCGGGGAGCGTCTCGGCGTACAGCGCGAACACCGGCAGGATGATGAACATGCCCAGCATGCGCAGCCCGTAGATGCCGGCGAGCGACGCCGTGGCGCGCCGCTCGAGCGCGGTCATGCGCTCGCGGACGGGACGGCCGGCGGCAGGTTCGGCGGCGTCGGTCCGCACCGCGGAGCGATCGGGCGCGGACTTGTCGTGCATCGTGACGAACCAGTGCTGTGATCGGGCAATCGAAACGCAGTATAGTAACAGGTTGGCCACGCTCGCCTTAGGCCGGATGGCCAACCGAGGCCGCCGACCCGCGCATCCCCCATGGAATCGATCCGCATCCGCGGCGCACGCACGCACAACCTCAAGAACCTGAGCCTCGACCTGCCGCGGCTGCGGCTCATCGTCATCACCGGGCTCTCCGGCTCGGGCAAGAGTTCGCTCGCGTTCGACACCCTCTACGCGGAGGGCCAGCGCCGCTACGTCGAGTCGCTGTCCGCCTATGCGCGGCAGTTCCTGCAGTTGATGGAGAAGCCCGACGTCGACCTCATCGAGGGGCTCTCGCCGGCGATCTCGATCGAGCAGAAGGCGACCTCGCACAACCCGCGCTCGACGGTCGGCACGGTCACCGAGATCCACGACTACCTGCGCCTGCTGTACGCCCGCGTCGGCGATCCGTACTGCCCCGACCATCCGGAGCAGAAGCTCGCGGCGATGACGATCTCGCAGATGGTCGACGTGACGCTCGCGATGCCCGAGGACACGAAGCTCGCGATCCTCGCGCCGGTGGTGGTGAACCGCAAGGGCGAGCACCTCGAGCTCGTCGCGGAGCTCCGCGCACAGGGCTTCGTGCGGCTGCGCGTCGACGGCAAGGTGGTCGAGATTGACGCCGTGCCGAAGCTCGCCAAGACCACGAAGCACACGATCGAGGTGGTCGTCGACCGCATCAAGGTGCGCGCCGACATGAAGCAGCGCCTCGCCGAGTCCTACGAGACCGCGCTGCGGCACGGCGACGGCCGCGCGATCGCCGTCGAGATGGACACGGGCGTCGAGCACCTGTTCTCGGCCAAGTTCGCCTGCCCGGTGTGAAACTACTCGCTCGCCGAGCTCGAACCGCGGCTGTTCTCGTTCAACAACCCGGTCGGCGCCTGCCCGCGCTGCGACGGCCTGGGCTCGATCAGCTTCTTCGATCCCAAGCGCGTCGTCGCCTTCCCGCAGCTGTCGCTCGCCTCGGGCGCGATCAAGGGCTGGGACCGCCGCAACCAGTTCTACTTCCAGATGCTGCAGGGCCTTGCCAAGCACGCGGGCTTCGACCTCGACCGGCCGTTCGCGAAGCTGCCCGAGCGCGTCCAGAGCCTCGTTTTGCACGGCTCGGGCGGCGAGAAGATCCCCTTCACCTACCTCAACGACCGCGGCCGCACGATCGTCAAGGAGCACGCGTTCGAGGGGATCATCCCCAACCTCGAGCGTCGCTACCGCGAGACCGACTCGATGATGGTGCGCGAGGAGCTCGCCAAGTACCTGAACGACAAGCCGTGCCCGGAGTGCAACGGCACGCGGCTGAAGCGCGAGGCGCGGCACGTCAAGGTGGGCGCCGGCGCCGACGCCCGGGCGATCTTCGAGATCTCAGGCTGGCCGTTGAAGCAGACGGCGGGCTTCTTCGCGGGCCTCGCGCTCGAGGGCCACAAGGCGGCGATCGCCGACAAGATCGTCAAGGAAATCGTGTCGCGTCTCGCGTTCCTGAACAACGTCGGCCTCGACTACCTCTCGCTCGACCGGTCCGCGGAAACACTGTCCGGCGGCGAGGCGCAACGCATCCGCCTCGCGAGCCAGATCGGTTCGGGGCTGACGGGCGTGATGTACGTCCTCGACGAGCCGTCGATCGGCCTGCACCAGCGCGACAACGACCGGCTGCTTGCCACGCTGAAGCATCTGCGCGACCTCGGCAACAGCGTGATCGTCGTCGAGCACGACCGCGACGCCATCCTGTCGGCGGACTGGGTCGTCGACATGGGGCCGGGCGCGGGCGAGCACGGCGGACAGGTCGTCGCGCAGGGCACGCCGCACGAGATCCGGCTCGCCAGCGAATCGCTCACCGGCCAGTACCTGTCGGGGCGGCGCATGATCCCGCTGCCGGAGCGGCGGCGTCGGGCCGACGCGACGCGCGAGCTGGTCGTCACCGGCGCCCGCGGCAACAACCTGAAGGACGTCACGCTGCGGCTGCCGCTCGGCCTGTTCATCTGCGTCACGGGCGTCTCGGGCTCGGGCAAGTCGACGCTCATCAACGACACGCTCTACCAGGCCGTGGCGCGGCACCTCTACGACTCCGCCTCCGAGCCGGCGCCGCACGACGAGGTCGAGGGTCTCGAGCACTTCGACAAGGTGATCAGCGTCGACCAGAGCCCGATCGGGCGCACGCCGCGCAGCAACCCGGCGACGTACACGGGCCTGTTCACGCCGATCCGCGAGCTGTTCGCGCAGGTGAAGGAAGCACGCGAGCGCGGCTACGGCCCGGGACGGTTCTCGTTCAACGTCAAGGGCGGCCGTTGCGAGGCCTGCCAGGGCGACGGCCTGATCAAGGTCGAGATGCACTTCCTGCCCGACGTCTACGTGCCCTGCGACGTCTGTCACGGGCAGCGCTACAACCGCGAGACGCTCGAGGTCCGCTACAAGGGGAAGAACATCCACGAGGTGCTGGCGATGACCGTCGAGCAGGCGCACGTGTTCTTCGAGCCGGTGCCGGCGGTCGCGCGCAAGCTCGCCACGCTCCTCGACGTGGGGCTGGGCTACATCACGCTGGGCCAGTCCGCGACCACGCTCTCCGGCGGCGAGGCGCAGCGCGTGAAGCTGGCACTGGAACTCTCGAAGCGCGACACCGGCCGCACGCTCTACATCCTCGACGAGCCGACCACGGGGCTGCACTTCCACGACATCGAGCTCTTGCTCACCGTGCTGCACCGGCTGCGCGACCACGGCAACACCGTCGTCGTGATCGAGCACAACCTCGACGTCATCAAGACCGCCGACTGGGTGATCGACCTCGGCCCCGAGGGCGGCGACGGCGGCGGAACCATCGTTGCGCAGGGCCGACCGGAGGACATCGGGCGGACAGGGCTTCGGCAGGACCTGATGCGCCCTCCAGACGGCGCTGAGCACGGCATCCCCCTCGGACTGCCCCGTGAACACGAAGCGGATCGTTCGCGGATATCGCCGGCGGACCTCCTCCAGGACCTGGGCCCCGGACATCCCGGGCATGTGCATGTCGGTGACGACGACCGCGAAC
>CAYQAF010000141.1:0-5849 GCA_964415375.1 uncultured Alcaligenaceae bacterium | reverse complement strand
CGGTGGCGAGCGCGCGCGCGTCGCCGGCAAAGGCGCGCGGCGTGTCGCGGTAGACGTTGCGGGTGAACTGGTCGAGCACGATCACGCGCGCGAGTGCCCCATGCGCGTCAGCGCACCACGCTCCAAGCCCGCCCGCCAGCGC
Source organism: uncultured Alcaligenaceae bacterium (assembly GCA_964415375.1). GTDB lineage: Bacteria > Pseudomonadota > Gammaproteobacteria > Burkholderiales > Casimicrobiaceae > VBCG01. The sequence continues at coordinate 5,707 of CAYQAF010000141.1, read as the reverse complement.
CTCGGCGATCGTCGCGGCGAAGCCCTCGCGGATCGCGGCGTCGAAGCTGGCGTCCTTGCGGAACCACTCCGCGCGCGTCGCGTGTGGCGCCGGTCCGAACCAGAACTCGAGAACAGCGCGCGCTTCTGCCGGGGTGCTCATGCCGATCCGCTAAAGTAGGGTCAGACTCGACTTTCCGACATGCAGACATCCTATCGCAACATCCTGCTGCTTGCGTGCTGCCAGGCGCTGCTGCTCACCAACGGCGCGGGGTTGATCTCGCTGAGCGCGCTGGTGGGCTATGGCCTCGTCGAGACCAAGACGCTGGCAAGCCTGCCGGCGACGACCTACGTGATCGGCTCGGCGCTCGCGACGATGCCGGCGTCGCTGTGGATGGCGAAGGTCGGGCGCCGCCGGGGGTTCATGGCCGGCGCGCTGGTCAACGTCGTCGGCTGCGCGATCGCGGTCGCCGCGCTGTTCACGAAGAGCTTCGTGCTGTTCTGCGTGGCGACGGCGGTGATCGGCGTGTACAACGCGATCGGGCTGCAGTACCGCTTCGCCGCCGCCGAGGTCGCAGCACCCGCCGACCGCGCGCGGGCGATCTCGCTGGTGCTCGCCGGCGGCGTGGCGGGCGGCTTCCTCGGCCCCGGCCTGGTAAGCCTCGCCAAGGACTGGCTCGCCACGCCGTTCCTCGGGTCGTTCCTGCTGCTCGCCGCGGTGGCGTTCGTCGCGCTCGGCGTGCAGTCGCTGCTGCACGTGCCGCGTCCGCCCGCGCATGAACAGCACGGCGGCCGGTCGCTCGCGGCGATCGCGCGCCAGCCGGTGTTCGTGGTCGCGGCGCTGGCCGGTGCGCTGGGCTACGGGGTGATGAACCTGCTCATGGTTGCGACCCCGCTGGCGATGAGCTTCTGCCAGCACCCGTTCGCGGCGGCGGCGTTCGTGATCCAGTGGCACGTCGTGGGGATGTACGCCCCCGGCTTCGTCACCGGCGACCTGATCAAGCGCCTCGGCGTGCTGCCGGTGATCCTGCTCGGCGTGCTGCTCGTCGGCGGATGCGTCGCGGCCGCGCTCGCCGGCAACACCATCGCCCACTTCACGTTCGCACTGGTGCTGCTCGGCGTCGGCTGGAACTTCATGTACACCGGCGCCACGACGCTCCTCACCGAGGCCTACGAACCCGCGGAGAAGGCGAAAGTGCAGGGGCTGAACGACTTCATCGTGTTCGCGACGATGGGCGTCTCGTCGCTCTCGTCCGGTGCGTTGGTCTCGTCGGCCGGCTGGGAGCGGATGAACCTCGGCGCGGTGCCGGTGTTGATGCTGGTCGCCGCGGCGGTCGGCTGGCTCGCCTGGCTGCGCCGCGGGGTGCCGCGCGCGGCGTGAACTAGCCTTCCGGCGCGCCGCTGCGCGACGGCACGAAGCGGCGCACGAGCGACACGATCCCGACGACGATCGCGCCGGCGACGAGACCGGTGAGCAGGTTGAGGAGCATCATCGCGATCGGCCCCAGCACGGCGCCGACGCCTGGCAGCGTGCCGACCAGGTCTGCCCAGTGCTCGGCGCCGTGCTGCAGGAACGCGAAGCCGTGCAGCAGGATGCCGCCGCCGACCAGGAACATCGCGACCGTGCCCGCGACCGACAGGAACTTCATGATCCACGGCGACGCCGCGACGACGCCCCGGCCGAGCGCGCGCAGCATGCCGTCGATTGCGCCGTCCCCGGCTCGCCTGGCGAGGTGCAGTCCCACGTCGTCCAACTTGACGATGCCGGCAACGAGTCCGTAGACGCCGACGGTCATCAGGATCGCGATGCCGACGAGCACCGCGACCTGGATGCCAAAACGCTGCGCCGCCACCGTGCCCAGCGCGATCACGATGATCTCGGCGGAGAGGATGAAGTCGGTGCGGATCGCGCCCTTGATCTTGCCCTTCTCGAGCGCCACCATGTCCACCGCTGGATCCTCGACCGCGTGCTTGAGCTCCTCCTTGTGGGCGGCGTCTCCGCCGCGGTCGAGGAACTTGTGGGCGACCTTCTCGAAGCCCTCGTAGCAGAGAAATGCGCCACCGATCATCAGCAGCGGCGTCACCAGCCACGGCACGAACGCGCTAATTGCGAGCGCCGCCGGCACGAGGATCGCCTTGTTGACCATCGAGCCCTTGGCGACCGCCCACACGACGGGCAATTCGCGGCTCGCACGCACGCCCGCCACCTGCTGCGCGTTGAGCGCCAGGTCGTCACCCAGCACGCCGGCGGTCTTTTTGGTGGCGACCTTGGTGAGGAGCGCAACGTCGTCCAGCACGCTGGCGACGTCGTCGAGAAGCGCGAGCAGGCTACCGGCGGGCATGGACGGCTTCCGGGCGGAACGGGCTGATGGCCCGGATCAGGTCCGGATCTGCCCCGAACCCAGCACCACCCACTTCTGGCTGGTGAGGCCCTCGAGGCCGACGGGACCACGGGCGTGCAGCTTGTTGGTCGAAATGCCGATCTCGGCACCGAGGCCGTACTCGAAGCCGTCGGCGAAGCGCGTCGAGGCGTTCACCATCACGGAGCTCGAATCGACCTCGCGCAGGAAGCGCAGCGCCGCCGTGTAGTCCTCGGTGACGATGGCGTCGGTGTGCTGCGAGCCGTACTTCGCGATGTGCTCGATCGCATCGTCGAGCGTGTCGACGACGCGCACTGCGAGGATGGGTGCCAGATACTCGGTGGTCCAGTCGTCCTCGGTCGCGGGCAGCATCGCCTGGACGATCGCGCGCGAGCGTTCGCAGCCGCGTAGCTCCACGCCCTTGGCGGCGTAGATCGCCGCCAGCGGCGGCAGCACGCGCGCGGCGATGCCCGCGTGCACGAGCAGCGTCTCCATCGTGTTGCACGGCGCGTAGCGCTGCGTCTTCGCGTTGTCGGCGATCGCGACCGCCTTGTCGAGGTCGGCGGCCGCGTCGACGAACACGTGGCACACGCCGTCGAGATGCTTGATCACCGGCACCTTCGCCTCGCGAGAGATGCGCTCGATCAGGCTCTTGCCGCCACGGGGCACGATCACGTCGACGTGCTTCTCGTCGGCGATCAGGTGCCCGACGGCCGCGCGGTCGGTGGTGGCGACGACCTGCACCGCAGTCTCGGGAAGCCCCGCGGCGCGCAGGCCTTCCTGCACGCACGCGGCGATCGCGGCGTTGCTCTGCTGCGCCTCGGAGCCGCCGCGCAGGATCGTCGCGTTGCCGGCCTTGAGGCACAGCGCCGCGGCGTCGACGGTCACGTTGGGCCGCGACTCGTAGATGATGCCGACCACGCCCAAGGGCACGCGCATCCTGCCGACCTGGATGCCGGTCGGACGGAACCGGAGGTCGGTGATCTCGCCGACGGGATCCGGCAGCGCGACGATCTCCTCCACGCCCTTGGCCATCGCCTCGACGGACCGGGACGTGAGCGTCAGTCGATCGACGAACGCGGCATCCGCACCGCGCGACTTGGCGGCGGCGACGTCCTCGGCGTTGGCGGCAAGCAGCCTTGCCGCGTCGCGGCGGATCGCGGCGGCGATCGCTGCCAGCGCGCGGTCCTTGGCGGCCGAGTCGGCGCGCGCCAGGGCGCGCGAGGCGGCACGCGCGGCCTCGCCCACGCCCTGCATGTAGGCGGCGACGTCGGCGAAGGTGCCCAGGCCGGGGATCGCGAGGTTGGTCATCGGCGCATTCTAGCGTCCCGGGCCTGGGTGCCACGGAGTGCGATAATCACCGGTTTTCCATTGGCCGCGACGCGGCGCCGGCATGGGCCGGCTGCCACGACGGCCCTGATTTCAGGAGTCGTTCCATGTTTCGCACGATGTTCGGTAGTGTCGTTCTCGCGGCCGCGTTGGCCGTGCTTCCCGCTTCTGCCCAGACCGGTGCCACCGTCGTGGGCAAGGCACCCGGCAAGGTGGCCATGGCGCAGACCGTCAAGGCGACCGCGACGATCACCGCGATCGACGCCGCGACCCGCGCCGTCACGCTGAAGGGCCCGAAGGGCAACGAAATGGTGGTCACCGCCGGCCCCGAGGTGAAGAATTTCGCGCAGATCAAGGTCGGCGACCAGGTCACCGTCGAGTACGTCGAGTCGCTGGCGCTCGAACTGAAGAAGGGCGGCGGAGCGCCGGTGGCAGCTACCGCGAAGGAGGGCGCGGCGGCGGCCAAGCCGGGCGAGCGTCCGGGCATGGTCGGAGGCCGTCAGGTCACGGTCGTCGCCGACGTGATCGACCTCAACGCCGAGACGCAGGTGGTCACGCTCAAGGGACCACAGCGCACCGTCGAGCTCAAGGTCCGCGACCCCGAGCAGTTCAAGCTGATCAAGAAGGGTGATCAGGTGCAGGCCACGTACACCGAGGCGATGGCGATCGCGGTGACGCCCGCTGCGCCAGCCGCTCCGGCAGCGCCCACTGCCCCGTCGGCGCCGGCCCAGCCGAAGAAGTAGCCACGGCGAACGCGGGCGGGGCGGTTGCCCCGTCCGCGCCTACGCTCGCGTCGGCTTCAGCGTCTTCACGCCGGCGTCGCCACCGATCAGGATCACGTCGGCGCCCCGTCGCGCGAACAGCCCGACGGTGACGACACCGGGGATCTGGTTGATCGCCGATTCGAGCTCGAACGGGTTGACGATCGACAGGCCCCGGACGTCGAGAACCAGGTTGCCGTTGTCCGTGGTGAAGCCCATCCGCCACTCGGGCTGACCGCCGAGCTTCGCCAGCTGGCGCGCGACGTAGCTCCGCGCCATCGGGATCACCTCGACAGGCAGCGGAAACGTGCCGAGCACGGGGACGACCTTCGAGCCGTCGACGATGCAGACGAACTGGCGCGACGCGCCGGCGACGATCTTTTCGCGCGTCAGCGCGCCACCGCCACCCTTGATCATCGCGCCGTGCTCGGTGACCTCGTCGGCACCGTCGACGTAGACGGGCAGGTCGCCGGTGTTGTTGAGCTCCTCGACCGGGATGCCGTGCGACTTGAGCCGCTCGGCGGTCGCCACCGAGCTTGCCACCGCGCCGCGGATGCGTCCCCGGTACTTCGCGAGCTCGTCGATGAAGAGGTTCGCGGTCGAGCCCGTGCCTACGCCGATGTACGCGTCGTCGACCACGTAGCGAAGCGCCTCGCGGGCGACGGCCCTCTTCGATTCGTCCTGAGACATCGTCGTGCCCTCCGTATGCGGATAACGCGATTCTAGCCCCCGGGGCTGCGTCATCCCGCGGGCTTCGGCTCGGCCGGCGTGGTGAACTCCTCCCACGCCGCGATCGCGTCGGCGGCGGTCATCAGCGAGGGCCCACCGCCCATGTAGATCGCCATGCCGAGCGTCTCTTCGAGCTCGGCGCGTGTCGCGCCGAGCTTGACCAGCGCGTCGACGTGGAAGCCGATGCAGCCGTCGCAGCGCATGGCGACGCCGATCGCGAGCGCGATCAGTTCCTTGGTCTTCTTGTCGAGTGCGCCGTCCTTGAGGGCGGCGCGGGCCATGTGGGAAAACGCCGTGGTGACGTCGGGGATCGCGGGCCGGAGCTTGGCGAGGGAGCCCGAGATCGAGCGGGTGATGTCGCGGAAGCGCTTGGTCATGGCGTGGTTGTCGCGTCGGTGCAGGAGGATCAAGTATCCGTGCCCGAGGCGTGCGGTTCTGTGACGATGATCACGTGACGCGGCTTTCGCGCGGGATTCTGGTAGCCTCGCGTCGCTGCGGCCCGCGTCGTTGCGTGCCGCCCGACGGGAGTCTCCTGCATGAGTACCAAGCT
>CAYQAF010000140.1:0-5862 GCA_964415375.1 uncultured Alcaligenaceae bacterium | reverse complement strand
CTGCGCCGATGCGGTGATCACCTCGGGCGGCGTCAGCGTCGGCGAGGCCGACCACACCAAGCAGGTGATGAAGGCGCTGGGCGAGGTGCTGTTCTGGAAGATCGCGATGCGGCCCGGGCGGCCGATGGCGATTGGCCGCATCGGCATCCGGCCGGATGCCGAGGGCCGCATCGGCCAGCCCGGTCACGAAGCCCTGCTGTTCGGCCTGCCCGGCAACCCGGTGGCGGTGATGGTGACCTTCTACGCCTTCGTGCGCGACGCGCTGCTGCGCATGGCGGGTGCCAGCCCGCAGCCGTTGCCGATGCTATGCGCAGCCAGCGTCGCGCCGATCCGCAAGGAGCCCGGGCGCACCGAGTACCAGCGCGGCATCGTCAGCCGCGCCGCCGACGGCGGCTGGCAGGTGGCGATCACCGGCTCGCAGGGCAGCGGCATCCTGCGCAGCATGAGCCAGGCCAACGGCATGGTTCTGCTGCATCACGCGCAGGGCAACGTGGCGACCGGCGAGTTGGTCGACGTGCTGCCCTTCGACGCCTGGGTCTGAGGCGCTCAGGCTTGCGCCTGCGGCGCCGCGCCGTGCGGGTGCAGCACCTCGGAGGCCGGCGTGGAGATCTCGCCTGGCACACCCTTGCGCGCGAACAGCGTGTACATGGTCGGCACCACGAACAGCGTCAGCAGCGTGCCCAGCGACATGCCGCCGACGATGACCCAGCCGATCTGCTGGCGGCTCTCGGCGCCGGCGCCGCTGGCCAGCGCCAGCGGCAGCGCGCCCAGCACCATCGCGCCGGTGGTCATCAGGATCGGCCGCAGCCGCAGCGTGGCCGAGTCGACCACGGCGTCGACCAACTTCTCGCCTTTGGCCCGCAGCTGGTTGGCGAACTCGACGATCAGGATCCCGTGCTTGGTGATCAGCCCCACCAGCGTGACCAGCCCGACCTGACTGTAGATGTTGAGCGTCCCGCCGGTGAGCCAGAGCGCGAGCAGCGCCCCGGTCATCGACAGCGGCACCGAGAGCATGATCACGAACGGGTGCACGAAGCTCTCGAACTGCGCCGACAGCACGAGGTAGATGAAGGCGAGTGCTAGCACGAACGTGAAGTAGATTTCCGCGCCCGACGCCCGGAACTCGCGCGACTGCCCGTCGAGGTCGGTCTGCGCGGTCGCCGGCAGCGCGACCTTGGCGGCGGCGTCCATCGCCTTCAGGGCCTCGTCGATCGAGTAGCCGGGCGCGAGCGTGCCCGTCACCTTCACCGCGCGCAGGCGGTTGAAGTGGTTGAGCGACTGCGGCGCCACGCCCTCCTTCACGTCGACGAGGTTGGCGAGCTGCACCATCTCGCCGCCGCGACCGCGCACGTAAATGTCGCGGATGTCCGCCGGCGTCGAGCGGTCGTAGGGCGCCACCTGCACCATCACGTCGTACTGCTCGCCGTCGCGCTTGAAGCGCGTGACCTGGCGTCCGCCCAGCATCGTCTCCAGCGTGCGGCCCACCGTGTCGACGTTGACGGCGACGTCGGAGAGCTTGTCGCGGTTGATCTGGACACGCACCTCAGGCGTGTTGAGCCGCAGGTCGGTCTGCAGGTTCTGCACGCCGGGGAACTTGCGGGCCTCGTCGACGAAGCGGTCGACGATGCGCGACAGCTCCGCGTAGGGCACCTGCGACATGATCACGTACTCGACCGGCTGCGAGCGGAACGACTGCCCGAGCGAGGGCGGGCTGATCGGGAACGCGAGCGCCCCCGGGATCGACATCATCTGCGGTCGCAGCTCGTCGGCGATCTGCGCCTGGTTGCGGGTGCGCTCCTCCCAGGGCTTGAGCCGCAGGATCGCGTTGCCGTCGACGACTGTCGGGAACCCCGAGAACGCCGTGAAGGCCGCGGCCTCGGGAATCTTCGCGTACATCGCCTCGATCGGACGCAGCTGCTCGGAGGTGTACTGCGGCGTCGAGCCCTGCGGCGCCGAGACGACGCCGAACACCACGCCGCGGTCCTCGATCGGCGCGAGCTCACTCTTCAACTGCGTGAACAGGAACGTTCCACCGGCCACCGCCGCCAACCAGCCCAGCACCACCACCCAGCGCGCGGCGAGCGCGGCGCGAAGCAGGCGCCGGTAGCCCTGGGTCAGCGCGGTGAGCCCGCGCTCGACCCAGTTGTAGATTGCCGAGTGCCGCTCCTGGTGCCTGAGCAGCAGCGAGCACATCATCGGCGACAGCGTGAGCGCGGTGAAGCCCGACACCAGCACCGCGCCGGCGAGCGTGAGCGCGAACTCGATGAACAGCCGCCCGGTGCGGCCGGTGGCGAAGGCCAGCGGCGCAAACACCGCGGCGAGCGTGAGCGTCATCGCGACGATCGCGAAGCCGATCTCGCGCGCGCCCTTGATCGCCGCCGCCCTGGGCTTCAGGCCCGCCTCGACGTGCCGGTAGATGTTCTCCAGCATCACGATCGCGTCGTCGACGACGAGGCCGATCGCCAGCACCATCGCGAGCAGCGTCAGCGTGTTGATCGTGAAGCCGAACAGGTACATCAGCGCGAACGCGCCGATCAGCGACACCGGGATCGTGACGATCGGGATGATCGTCGCCCGCAGGCTGCGCAGGAAGAAGAAGATCACCAGCACCACGAGGCCGATCGCCTCGGCGATCGTCGTGAACACCGACTTGATCGAGCGGTCGATGAACACCGACGTGTCGTAGGCGACGATCAGCTTCATCCCCGCCGGCAACCCGGGGTTGATCTTCTCGACCTCGGCGCGCACCGCCTGCGAGAGCTCGAGCGGATTCGCGACCGCCTGCTTGATCACGCCGACGTTGAGCGAGGGCTGGCCGTTGAAGCGGGACACCGTCCGCTCGTCGATCGCGCCGACGGCGACGGTGCCCAGGTCGCGCACGCGCACGGGCGAGCCGCCGACGTTGGCGACGACGATGGCGCCGAACTGCTCGGGCGTCGAGAGGTCGGTCTCGGCGACGACGGTGAACTCCCGGGCGGTCGACTCGATGCGCCCGGCGGGGATCTCGGCGTTCTGGCGCCGGATTGCGTCCTCGACGTCCTGCACGGTGAGCCGGTAGCCGGCAAGCCGTGTGCGGTCGAGGTTGACGCGCATCGACACCTGCCGCTCGCCGAAGATGCGCACGTCCGCGGCGCCGGGCAGCACCGACAGCCGCGGCTTGATGTAGCGCGCGACGTAGTCGGAGGCCTCGAGCGGCGTCAGCGATCCCGCCTGCACCGCCATGTAGATGATCGGCTGCGAATCGGACTCGACCTTCGCGATCACGGGCTCGTCGACGGTGTCCGGCAGCCGTCCGCGCACGCGGGATACCTTGTCGCGCACGTCGGCGGCCGCGGCGTCCGGGCTCCTCGTGATCCGGAACCGGACGTTGATCTGGCTGCGCTCCGAACGGCTCTGCGAGGTCATCAGCTCGACGCCCTCGATGCCGGCGAGCGAGTCCTCGAGCGGCTTCGTCACCTGCGACTCGACCACCTCGGCCGAGGCGCCGCGGTAGGTCGTATTGACGCTCACCACCGGCTCATCGATGCGCGGGTATTCACGCACCGACAGCCGCGTGTACGAAATGAGGCCCACCAGCAGGATGACAAGCGAGAGCACCGTCGCGAAGACGGGCCGCTTGATGCAGATCTCGGGCAGTTGCATCGCGGGCTCGCGGTCAGGAACGCGTCAACGGGGCCGAGGTGCCCTCTGCCTTCGGCGGGGCTGACTTCGCGTCGCCGGCCACCGGCAGCGCGGGGCCGCCGCTCTTCTCCGCGGCCGGGCCGGGACCGCCGCCGGCGCCCTTGACCGCGACCGGCACGCCGTCGCGCAGGCGCTGGTGCCCCGAGACGACGACGACATCGCCCGCCGTCACGCCGCTCACCATCTCGACCTTGCCGTCGCGACGTTGCCCGACCTCGACCTTGGCCCGCACGGCGCGCCCATCGATGACCTTGAACACGAACTGCTCGCTGCCCTGCGGCACCAGCGCCTGCTCGGGCACAACGAGCGAGTCGGCCGACTCGCTGGTGATGAGCCGCACGCGCGCGAACATGCCGGGACGCAGCGAGGCGTCGGCGTTCTTCACCTGGGCCCGAATCACCACCGCGCGGCCCGCGGCGTCGAGCAGCGGGTTGACGGCGAACACCCGGCCCTCGAACGTCTTGCCGGGGTAGGCGTCGAGCGCGACCTGCAGCGGCTGGCCGGCCTTCACCTGGCGCATGTAGACCTCGGGCACCCTGAAATCCACCTTGAGCAGGTCGATCGACTCGAGGTTGACGATGTCCGCGCCCTCCTTCACGTAGTCGCCGATCGACACCGAGCGCAGCCCGATCACGCCCGTGAACGGCGCCCGGATCTCGGTCTTCGCGAGTCGCGCCTCGACGAGCGCGACCGCGGCTTCGGCGACGCGCAGGTTGTTCTCGGCCTCGTCGCGCGCCTGCCCCGAGATGAAGTTGCTCTTCGACAGGTCGACCGCGCGCTCGTACTTGCTCCGCGCGAGCTTCAGGTTCGCGCGCGCCTGCAGGACCTCGGCCTCGTTGATCGACGGGTCGAGACGCAACAGCACCGCGCCCTTCGCGACCCGCTGTCCCTCCTGGAAGTTGATCGCCGCAATGCGGCCGGCGACCTCGGGCCGGATCGTCACCGACTCGTCCGAACGCAGGCTGCCGACGGTGGTGATCGACTGCGGCAGGGATGCCGTGACGACCTTGACCACCTCGACCGGGACGCCGGCGCCGGGACCGCCCGCACCGCCCCCGCCCGGTCCGGCCATACCGGGCGCTCTCGATGGCGCCCCCCCCGGCGCGGTCTGGCCGGTCGCACCCGCCTGGGGCGCCACTGGGCGCTGACCCAGCCAATAACCCGCGCCGGCCGCAACGGCAGCGACAACCACGGCGACGATGCCCAGCGCAGCCTTGTTCATGGGGAACGAACCGGAATCCAGCGAGTAAAGGTGGTGATTATGCTCGGCCGCGGTAGGCCCGGCAAACCGCGCGGACCCGCGGCGGGTCCGTTGCTACAATCCGTCCGCCCGGGGTAGTGACATGACCGGCATCGCTTCGTTCCCCAGTACATCCGGATGGACCGCCCATGATCGCCCACCGCATTGCCCGCCGCCTGCTCCTCGCGCTCGCCGCTTCCGTCGCCGTGGTCCCGCTGACGGTGCCCTTGCCCGCGCTCGCCCAGCCGTTTCCGTCGAAGCCGGTGAAGCTGGTGGTGCCCTTCCCGCCCGGCGGCTCGCTCGACAACGTCGGGCGGCTCCTCGCGCAGAAGCTCTCGGAAGCCTGGGGACAGCAGGTCGTGGTGGAAAACAAGCCCGGCGCCGGCGGCAACGTCGGGGCCGACGCAGTGGCCAAGTCGCCGGCCGACGGCTACACGGTGGTGATGGGCGCGCTGTCCACGCACGCGGTCAACCCGAGCCTGTACGCGAAGATGCCCTACGATGCGGTGAAGGATTTCGCGCCGATCAGCCTGGTCGCGATCACGCCCAACGTGCTGATCGTCAACGCCGCCACACCGGTCAACTCCGTGCGCGACATGATCGCCTTCGCGAAGTCGAACCCCGGCAAGGTCAACTTCGGCTCGGGCAGCAACGGCAGCGCCGGGCACCTCGCCGGCGAGTTGTTCAAGATGGAGACGGGCATCGACGTCGCGCACATCCCCTACAAGGGCGGCGCTCCGGCGCTGCAGGCGCTGCTCGCCGGCGACACGCAGTTCATGTTCGACAACCTCGCCAACGCGATGGCACAGGTCAAGGGCGGCAAGGTGCGTGCGATCGCGGTCACCACGGCGCAGCGCAGCAAGCTCGCGCCCGAGCTGCCGACGATGGCCGAGGCGGGAATGCCCGGCTTCGACATCTCGACCTGGTTCGGGCTACTCGCG
>CAYQAF010000139.1:0-5934 GCA_964415375.1 uncultured Alcaligenaceae bacterium | reverse complement strand
AAACGATGTCCCCCTGATCCTTGGAAAACGTGGGCAGGCGCCTGAGATCGCGCGATGCGTCGGTGATCACCGCGGCGGCACGGCGGGCCGCGCGCACCGCGACCGCGAGCACCGGGTCGACGGGGCGCGTCAACGCTTGCCCCCGGCGAGCGTTTCCTTCTCCATCAGCAGGTAGGTACCGTAGGCATTGATGCGGTTCGCGTTCTCGAACGCCGGCAGGCCCGTGTACCGCGACCAGTCGACCCTCGCGTAGGCGTCGTCGAAAGACTCGAGGTCGGCAACGGCCTTGCCCATCGCGTCGCGCAGGAATGCAAGGTAGTCGCGCGTCAGCACCAGGTCGCGCTCGACGTCGCGCGAAGCGGGGCCGTGCCCCGGCACAACCACCGCGGGTTGCAGCGCGATCATCTTGTCCATCGCCTTCAGCCAGCCCTTGCTGTCGGCGTCGCCCACGAACGGCACGCGGCCGGCGAACAGCAGGTCGCCGGCGAAGAGCACGCGCTCCTCGGCGACGTAGACCATCACGTCCTCGGGCGAGTGCGCGCCGTCGGCGTGGACGATGCGGAACGTGAGTCCGCCCATCCTGAAGTCGGTGTCGCCCTCGAGCCAGAGGTCGGGCTTCAGCACGCGCGTGGCATCGTCCACCCACGGGGACAGGACGCGTTGGCGCTGCTGCAGTCGTTCGTCGGCGCGGCCGGAGGTGAAGTACTCCTCGCCCTTGCGGTGTGCCCAGATCTCAGCGCCCGCCCTCTTGAGCGGCTGCAGGCCGTAGACGTGGTCCGCGTGGTAGTGCGTGACGATCACGCGCCGGATGGGCTTCGGCGTGATCTTGCGGATCTCCCTCACCATCGCCTCGCCGAGCGGCGGCGTGCCGAGTGCGTCGATCACCACGACGCCGTCGTTCGTGACCACGAACCCGGCGTTCGAGGTGTAGCCGCGGTTCGCCGCGGTCGCCATGCCGGCAGCGCCCTGGAAGAACCACGTGCGCGGGCTCACCTGCTGTGCCGTCACCTCGACCGCGGGGGCCGCGGACGCCTGGGCGCGGGCGCCGCTGGCGATCGTGATGGCGATGCAGAGCGGGACGCCGAGCACGGCGAAGGGACGGAGCGACACGAAGGTCATGGCCGTTGGCGATGGGGCTGCGGACGACGTGATTCTAGTCGCTCGAGGCGACGGGACTCGGCCCGGACGCCGGTGCCGGAAAGCGATAGCGCGCCATGAAACGGCGGTCGATCGCGTCCTTCCACCGCCACACCCAGGCGCCTTCTGCCGCGAACCAGCTCCACGACATGATCGCGCGCCGATCACCGGTGGCGAGCAACGCGAGCGCGGTCCGTTGCGGGTGGAACGCCGAGAGCGGCTCGCCACGCAGGTGCCGTCGCAGGTTGTCGGCGAGCACGGGGCCCTGACGCACCGCGTAGAGGCCGCTCTTGGGGTATGACTGCCCCTGCTGCGACGCGCAGTCACCGGCGGCGAACACGAACGCGTGCGACGGCGAGCGCAGGTGCTCGTCGACCGTGACGAATCCGGCGCCGTCGCACGCGAGGCCGGTTGCGGCGAGCCACGCAGGCGCGGCGGCGGACGTGGCGAGGACGATCCGGTCCGCGGCGATGCGGCGACCGTCGCGGGCGATCACCGCGCCGGGCTCGATGGCGACGGCCTGCGCGTCGAAGTGGACCGTGATCGCACGCGCGGCGAGGATGCGCTGCACGCGCCGGCGGACGGCCGGCGCATGCCGCGGCAGGAGATGCGGAAGGTCGGTCACCAGTGCGAAGCGAGGCATCGCCGCGCCGATCCCGGCACCGAGGCGGGCCTGCATCGCCAAGAGGATCTCGATGCCGCCCGCGCCGCCGCCGACGACGGCGAGCGAACCGACCCGGCCGCCGCGCGCCGCGGCGATCGTCGCATCCCACGCCTGAAGGAACTGATCGACCGGCTTCACGCCGACCGCGTGCTCCTGCGCCCCTGGCATCGGTGCCGCCGGGACCGAGCCGACGTCGAGCGAGACCGTCTCGAACGGGACTGCGCCGCCCTGTGCCAGATGCGCGAGCCGGGCGTCGAGGTCGAGGCCGACGACCCGGTCTTCGACCAGGCGGGCGCCGGCCGCCGCGGCGAGCGGGCCGAGCGCGATGTGCGTCTCGTCAATGTCGTAGAGGCCTGCGACGAGGCCGGGCAGCATTCCCGAGTATGGCGTAAGCGGTGCCGGGGAGACCAGCGTCGTGACCACGCCGGGATCCTTCGCCAGTGCTTGCTGGCGCAGCACTTCGACGTGGCTGTGGCCGCCGCCGACCAGCAGCAGGTGCCGCCGCGTCATCGCGGACCGCTCATGTTGCGTAGCAGCATCGTGCGCATGACCGCATTATCGCAGCCGACGCGCATGTTCATGCGTGCCGGCGCCGGCGTTTTCGCACATCGGCCTCACTCTGCGGTAATCTCTGCGGCACAAGGATCGCGGCGTCGAGTCGGTCGTGGATCGGCGCTCGCAAGTCACGACGGAGGAGAAGCGCATGCAGAAGTCGCTGTCGATCGAACCCAGCAAGTGCACTGGCTGCCTGCAGTGCGAGATGGCCTGCTCGTACGAGAACTACGGCGTGTTCAACCCCGCGCGCTCGCGCATCAAGGTGTTCGACTTCCACGAGACCGGACGCAAGGTGCCCTACACGTGCACGCAGTGCGACGAGGCCTGGTGCCTGCACGCCTGCCCGGTGGAGGCGATCAAGGTCGACGCGGCGACGGGCGCGAAGGTCGTGCTCGACGCCGTGTGCGTCGGCTGCAAGGTGTGCACGATCGCGTGCCCCTTCGGGACGATCAACTACGTCCAGGAGACCGGCAAGGTGCAGAAGTGCGACCTCTGCGGCGACCATCCCGCGTGCGCCGAGGCGTGCCCCACCGGCGCCATCACCTACGTCGATGCCGACTGGACCGGCCTCACGCGCATGCGGCAGTGGGCCGGCAAGCTCGACGTGCAACCACAAGCCTAGGAGGACGCCATGGCCTGGACACGGAAGATTTTGCGCGTCGACCTGAGCAAGGGCACGTGCACCGCGGAGCCGCTCAACATGCAATGGGCCCAGGAATACCTGGGTCAGCGCGGCCTCGCCACCAAGTACTTCTGCGAGGAGGTCGACGCCAAGGTCGACCCGCTCGCGCCCGCCAACAAGCTGGTCTTTGCCACCGGCCCGCTCACGGGGACGATGGCGTCGACGGGCGGCCGTTACTCGGTGATCACCAAGGGCGCGCTGACCGGCGCGATCGCGTGTTCGAACTCGGGCGGCTACTTCGGCGCCGAGCTCAAGTTCGCCGGCTGGGACATGATCATCCTCGAGGGCCGGGCCGCCAGGCCGGTGTTCCTGCACATCGAGGACGACCGCGCAACGCTCGTGGATGCGTCGGACCTCTGGGGCAAGACGACCTGGGAGACCGAGCGCCTGCTGAAACAGAAATACCACGACCCGCAGCTTCGCGTGTCGTCGATCGGCCGCGCCGGCGAGGCGCAGGTGTTGTTCGCCGGCGTGGTCAACGACCTGCACCGCGCTGCGGGTCGCTCGGGCGTCGGCGCCGTGATGGGCTCGAAGAACCTGAAGGCGATCGCGGTTCGCGGCACGCGGGGCGTCGGCAACGTGCGCGATCCGAAGGCGTTCATGCAGGCGACGCAGGCCGCGAAGGCCGTGCTCGCGGCGAACGCCGTGACCGGCCAGGGCCTGCCGAAGTTCGGCACGCAGGTGCTGATGAACGTGATCAACGAGATCGGCGCCCTGCCGACGCGCAACCATCGGGACGTCCAGTTCGAGGGCGCGAAGGACATCTCGGCCGAGGCCATGCACGCGCCGCGGCGCACCGACGGCAAGCCGAACCTCGTCACCAATCAGGCGTGCTTCGGCTGCACGATCGCCTGCGGGCGCATCTCCAAGATGGACGAGAAGCACTACACGGTCGTCACCAAGCCGCAGTACTGGGGTGCCTCCGGCGGCCTCGAGTACGAAGCGGCGTGGGCGCTCGGTGCGGCCAACGGCGTCAACGACCTCGAGGCGCTTACGTACGCGAACTACCTGTGCAACGAGGACGGCTTCGACCCGATCTCGTTCGGCGCGACCGTGGGCGCCGTGATGGAACTCTACGAGATGGGTGTGCTCTCCAAGGAGCAGATCGGCATCGAGGCGCCGTTCGGCTCGGCGCAGGCGCTGACGTTCCTCGCCGAGCAGGTCGCCGCGGGCACGGGCTTCGGCAAGGAGATCGGGCAGGGGTCGAAGCGGCTGTGCGCGAAGTACGGCCACCCCGAGCTGTCGATGACGGTCAAGGGGCAGGAGTTTCCGGCCTACGACTCCCGGGGGATCCAGGGCATGGGCCTCACCTATGCGACGTCGAACCGCGGCGCGTGCCACCTGCGCTCGTACACGGTCTCGTCCGAGGTGCTCGGCATCCCGGTGAAGACGGATCCGCTCGTGACCGAGGGCAAGCCGGGTCTCGTCAAGGCGTTCCAGGACGCGACCGCGGTGTTCGACTCGTCGGGGCTGTGCCTGTTCACCTCGTTCGCATGGACGTTGCAGGACGTCGCGCCGCAGCTGCAGACGGCGTGCGAAGGCGACTGGTCGCTCGACAATCTCAACCTCGTCGGCGAGCGCATCTGGAACCTGGAGCGCGAGTTCAACCTGCGGGCCGGCCTGACGATGAAGGACGACACGCTGCCGCCGCGGCTCACCAAGGAGCCGGCGAAGACCGGTCCGGCGAAGGGGCTCGTCAATGGCCTCGACAAGATGCTGCCCGAGTACTACGCGCTGCGCGGATGGTCGGTGGAAGGCGTGCCGACCGCGGAGACGCGTGCGCGGCTCGGCCTTTGACGCGGCGCGGCGGAGGGGCTGGCGTCGGTGTGGCAGACGCCGCCCCTGCCGCGGGTCGTGGCACGAGCGGGGCCAGCGGCGTCGAGCGCCTGGTGCTGCGGCAGGACATGACGATTTCGCGGGAGGCGTTCCTGCGTAACCTTCCGGGGGCAGTGGCGCACGCGCCGTATCGCGCGCAGGGCGACGAGTTCGTGCATGAGGACGCGTCGCGTGGATGGCGCATCCGCTTCTGCCGGCTGCCCGACCGGACGATCGCGTCGCTGGTCCTCGAGCGCCATGCGGTGGAGATCTACCTGCGCGGGTACGACGCGCCCACGGAGCGCTCCTTTCTCGATCGCTTCGAGCTCCACTTCCGGCGCGGCGGGGGATGAGCGCCGCGGGGAAGCGCGGGACGAGGCGGGCGAGCGGACGGGTTCGGCGATAGCCGGCAGCACGAGCGCGACAGCGAGGAGACCGTCATGAGACACCTGATCATCGGCAACGGACCGGCCGGCGTCGTCGCCGCGGAGACGCTGCGCAAGCGGGCGCCGGAGGACGAGATCGTGATGCTCGGCGCCGAGCCCGAGCCGCCGTACTCGCGGATGGCGCTGCCGTACCTGCTGGTCGGCAGCATCGGGGAGGACGGCACGTACCTGCGCAAGGACGCGGACCACTTCGCGAAGCTCGGCATCGCGCAGCAGCGCGGCCGTGCGACCGCGGTGGACACCGTCAAGCGCGAGGTGCGCCTGGACACCGGTGCGGTGCTGCCCTACGACCGGCTGCTGATCGCGACCGGTGTCACGCCGAACCGCCCGCCGATCCCGGGCATCGACCTGCCGAACGTGCTCGCGTGCTGGACGCTCGACGACGCCCGCAAGATCCTCGCCGTCGCGAAGCCCGGCGCCGAGGTCGTGCAGATGGGCGCGGGGTTCATCGGCTGCATCATCATGGAGGCGCTCGCGGCGAGGGGCGTCCGGCTGACGATCGTCGAGACCGGCAATCGCATGGTGCCGCGGATGATGACCGAGGGTGCGGGCGCGATGATCAAGACGTGGTGCGAGCGCAAGGGCATCCACGTACGGACGGGCACGAAGGTCGCGTCGATCGCGCAATGGGGCGA